>USFD01000030.1 GCA_900553885.1 uncultured Ruminococcus sp. | reverse complement strand
AAGCCAACCTTAAAAAAGGCATGTTTAATTTGTACTTTTTCTTGACATAGGACCACTGGGGCGATGCGGTGACGGCAGCATATAGGATGAAAGATCAAATCCGGGATACGCTGGGATTTACCGTCAATATCGGGATCTCGGAGAACAAGCTGTTGGCCAAGATGGCATCAGATTTCCAGAAGCCAGACCGGGTGCATACGCTGTGGCATAATGAGATTGAAGATAAAATGTGGCCGCTTCCGGTGAGTGATCTGTTTTTTGTCGGGCGGGCGACTGCAAAAAAGCTGTTTAACCTGGGGATCCATACCATAGGGGAACTGGCCCATGCGGACCCACATCTGCTGAAAGTCCATCTGAAAAAGCACGGGGAGGTCATCTGGGCGTTTGCCAATGGGATGGATGTATCCGTGGTGCAGTCTGAAGCCCCGGCCAATAAAGGATACGGGAACTCCACCACCATTGCCTTTGATGTAACGGATGCGTCCACTGCGAAGCTGGTGTTGTTGGCGTTGGCGGAGACGGTGGGAACCAGACTGCGGGCAGTCAAGGTGCGGGCGGAAGTGATCGCTGTGGGAATCAAATCTCATGACCTGCGATATGCCAGCCACCAGATGACGCTGCAGAACGCTACGAACATAACCATTGAGATCCATCGTTGTGCCTGCCAGCTTTTTGACCAATTATGGGATGGGACAGCCATCCGGCATCTGGGGATCCACACCAGCCGGGTAAAGGATGGGTTCAATATGCGCCAGTTGGATATGTTTGACACGACAGATTATGAAAAGCTGGAGAAAATGGACGCAACGGTGGACCGGATCCGTGGACGGTATGGGATTGACTCGGTAAAGCGGGCGGCATTTGTCGGAAGTCCGATTGACCATATGTCCGGTGGAATCTCAAGAGAAAAAAGGACTGTTGATTATAAGAAAATCGGGGTAAAATAGGAGGTAGAGATCTATGAGCATGGGGATTGGAACGAACACCCAGAAACCGGATGAGGGCGAGCTGAAAAGAAAAATGAAGGAAATCGCCTGTTCTGTCTGGTACACGAGCAAAGGCAGAACAATTCCTATGATGTTCAAATATCAAGATGAGGAAGGCGTAATTCATAAAGTTACGCACATTAATGTACAGAAGCAGGCAGAAAAATTTTATTGTGGTATTCCTATTCAGGAGTTCTGCTGTAGTACAGTGGTGGAAAATCAGGAATATCTATTTCGGTTATATTATTATCCGGAGTCGCATTGTTGGAAGGTAAGTTGGGGAGAGGAATAGTGAATAAGCATATTTTAAAATTTCCAGAGGAGGGATTAAAGCAACTGCAGTTTTTTATGGAAGGACTAAGCTTTCCTGTGGCAGTTGCTGCATATACAGAACAGGATATTGTGAAGATCTCTTATCTGGTCCGGCTGCTTCAGAGGGGCGATATTCATAGCACCTATGCACTGTGTATCTGGTGTATCCGTCAGGGGATCATTTATCAGATATTGTTTCGGTTTTCTTTTAAAGCGATGATTAAAAATCCTGTTCGTACCTATGATTATTTACGGCTCCAGAGATTGCTGAAGAAATGCAGGGAACAAACGCTGGGAAAGTCGAGATAAGGAGAAGAAAATGTGTGGACGTTATTATGTGGATGATGAGACGGCAAGGGAGATTGAGAAGCTGGTACGGGATCTGGATAGGAAATTGCAGATAGAGCGCACTGGTGATGTTTTCCCAGCGCAAAATGCTATGATCCTAAAGGGGGAGGGAAATCATCTGGCTGCAGAACAGATGAAATGGGGCTTTCCAGGGTTCGAGAAAGGAAAACTGCTGATCAATGCAAGGGCAGAGAGTGCCCTGGAACGCAGAACCTTTCAGGATAGTGTGCGGCACAGGCGCTGCATTATTCCGGCACGAGGCTTTTATGAGTGGAACAAAAGCAGGGAGAAATTTTCATACGAGCGGAAGGACGCACCGGTACTTTTTATGGCAGGATGCTATAACTGGTATGAGGATCAGGAAAGGTTCGTCGTCCTGACAACAGAAGCCAACCCTTCCGTGGCGCCGGTCCATAACCGGATGCCTCTGATCTTGGAGCCGGAGGAGCTGAAAGACTGGGTGCTGGATGACGGGGCGACAGAGTATTTACTGCATAAGACGCCGGTTCTGTTAGAGGCGCACGCTGAGTATGAGCAGATGAGGTTGTTTTAGTGAGTAATTGTAGTGGCGGCAATAGCTGGCATTTGATATAATCAAGGTAAACTTTATGACTGCTATTTAGGAGGATTTTATATTGTATACGCTTCTTGTACTTGAAGACGATGCGGAATTGAACCAGACGATATCAAATGCTCTGCGGAATGAGGGATACCGTGTACTAACAGCTTTTTCCTGCCAGGAAGGAATGGCTTTGGTAACGAATCATACTTTTGATCTGGCTGTATTGGATATCAACTTACCGGACGGTGATGGATTGCAGTTTTGCAAATGGCTGAAGGCCCGGTGCAATATTTCTGTGATGTTTCTTTCAGCTAGAGATTTGGAGGACGATGTTTTAAAAGGTTATGATTTAGGTGCCGATGATTATGTGACAAAACCATTTTCTATGAAAATACTGTTGAAAAAAATATCTGTGATTCTTTCTAGGGAGCCAAAGAACTCCAACGTATATGATGACGGGTTCCTTAAGATAGACTTTGAATTGGGAATTGTACACGCCGGGGAGCAGGATTGTCCGGTAACCCCCACAGAGTATAAGATTCTAAAAAAATTGATCTCAAATAAAGGACAACTGCTCACCTATGCTGTTCTATTAGATTCCTTATGGAATGACGGAGTACAGCTTTTGGATAAGCACGCATTGGCTGTAAATATTAACCGATTGAGAAAAAAACTGGAAACAGATGGGCATACTTATATTTCAAATGTTTATGGAATGGGATACATATGGAAATGATAGCCTACGTGATTATAGCATTGCTCGTTGCACTAATTGCCTATTTTATATGGAAAAATTATCGATTAAAACAAGATATTTATGATTTCACGAAAAAACTTGATACTGCATTGAATAGGATGCTGAATGACCAGGAACTTATGGCTGAGGCATATCAATCAGACGATTTATGGGGGATGGTTTACGAAAGACTGGTACGTCTTTCTCATATGTACACACATAAAAATGCAGAGGTTACAGAAGAGAAAGAAAAATTGAAGGAACTGGTTTCCGATATCTCGCATCAGACAAAAACCCCGATTGCAAACGTGAAATTATATTTGGAACTGCTTGCGGATAAAAATGATGAAATTGAGGAAGATGATATTTTAAAAAAGCTGGGGGGACAAGTGGATAAGCTGGATTTTCTGCTTCAGAGTATGGTGAAAATGTCCCGACTTGAGACTGGCACCATTCGGATTCAGAAGCAGTTGACCTGTATTTCAGAAACACTTGCGGCTGCTATTGGAGCTGTGGTTCCACGAGCAGACAGCAAACAGATTCAGATCCATGTGGACTATGACGAAAAGTTAATTCTGAATCATGATAAAAAATGGACCAGCGAAGCACTCTTTAACATACTGGACAATGCTGTAAAGTATACCGGGAAAAACGGAAATATTTATATTTCCGTGTGCAGACAGGAACTTTTTACAAAAATTTGTATTCGAGATACCGGGAAGGGGATTGCGCCGGAACGGCAGGGTATGATTTTTTCACGTTTTTACCGAGAACCGGAAATCCATGACAGTGAAGGTATTGGAATTGGTTTATATCTGGCACGAGAAATCATTACTTTGCAAAATGGATATATTGAAGTAGAGTCGGAAGTGGGTTGTGGAAGTACCTTTTGCATCTACCTTCCAAACTAAGGTCAGGGAAAATCACAGTTTTGTGATTTTTTCTTTTTGTGAACGGTTTGTGATTTTTGTGATTTATGCTTGAAGCATAAGGAGGTAGAAACATGAGAAACAGTATCGTTAGGACACAGTCTTTAAAGAAATACTATAAAGTTGGGAACCAGATTGTTAAGGCTTTGGATGGCGTGGACTTTGAAGTTCAGGAACAGGAATTTGTAGCTATTATCGGAAAGTCTGGGAGCGGAAAGAGTACACTCCTTCATATGATTGGCGGTTTGGATACCCCTACGGACGGGACAGTAATTGTAGATGGTATGAATCTGGAGAAAATGAATCATGAACAACTTGCATTGTTTCGCAGAAGAAAAGTTGGCTTTATTTTTCAACAATATAATCTGATTCCGGATTTAAACATTTATGATAATATAATTTTTCCTCTGGAATTGGATGGGGCACAGATTGATACAAATTTTATTGAGGAATTATTGGAGACGTTAAACATCGCAGATAAAAAAGAAATGCTTCCGGCCATGCTTTCTGGAGGTGAACAGCAAAGAGTTGCAATCATCAGGGCGTTGGCAACAAAACCTGCAATTATACTTGCTGATGAGCCTACTGGAAATTTGGACACATTAGCAAGCCATGATGTGATAGGTTTGTTGAAAGTCCTTGCCCGCCAGTATCAACAAACACTTATTGTAATTACACATGATCCGGATATTGCACAGATGGCAGAACGAATCGTGAGGATTGAGGATGGCCGAGTTTTGCCGTCAGTGCCAATGAACTTTTATGAGGCAGATGTGAACAGGGAGAGAAGGTGAGTTTATGCTGGCAAACAATAATAAAGCAATTATCAATAAACTGGCTCAAAATACAGTAAAAACTAATAAAAGACAGTTCATGATCCTGTTTTTTACTGTTGCCTTGTCTGCTTTTATGATATTTGGTGTTTTCACAATCGGTATTACTTATCTGGATTTAAGCCGCCTGCAGAATACCCGTTTGTTCGGCGCAGAGTATGATGCAACAGTTATTAATGGATTTACAGAAGAACAGAAAACTATTTTGACGGAAAATCCAGATATTCAGACTGTTGGAGCCCTGTCCTATGCTGGATATGTGAAAAGTACAGATGCAGATGATACGATTAATGTAGGGCTGATTTGGTGTGATCCTGTTTACTGGGAACAACAGAGTGCACCGGCCAGAACAATGGTAGAAGGATCATATCCTGTGGAGAGAAAAGAATTGCTCGTCACAAAAGAAGCACTAAAGGAATGTGGAAAAGAGTCGTTGACATTAGGAGACACCCTATCCATGACATATGAAGATAACACTGGCATCCATACGGAAGATTTTGTGATCAGCGGAATATGGGAAGGTTATGGAAATCAGGCTATTTTCTATGTTTCTGACGCATTTTTCAGTACGAGTGGGTACTCGATGGAACAGAGTGGAATTCTGTATATAAAATATGCCCATAATTTTGTTACAAACCATACTATTAATGAAACTGAGAAGAGCTTGTCTTTAAACAAACAGCAATTATTTCAGGTTTCGGATTATATATCCAATTCTCTTACGATACTTATGGGAATCAGTGGTCTGGGTTTCATTATCTGTCTGAGTGCGTATCTTTTGATATACAATATTCTGTATTTATCTGTTTCCGGGAAGATACGCTACTATGGGTTGCTTCAGACTTTAGGAATGACAAAGAAACAGTTAGTATGGTTTATCCGTAAACAGATGTTTCTTATCGGGATATCAGGGATTGTTATAGGTGTTGTACTGGGAATTTTTACATCAATAATTTTGGTCCCTTATGTCATGAGAGTATTAGGCATAGCTGATGGAAACCTGGAACTTCATTTTTATCCTGCTGTATTGCTACTGAGTATCGTAATTACAGCTATTTCTATTGTGTGGGGGATTCGTACACCTATTCGCATGGCAACGAATATTACACCTGTAGAAGCAACAAAATATCGGGCATATACTTCTGGTGGCATAGGGCGTAAAAAAAGCAAGCATGGACGTTTTTTCTGGAAAATGGCACTAGAACAGCTGAAGAGAGATAAGAAAAAAACGATTGTCGTTTTCTTATCACTGGCAACCAGCTTAACCGTTTTTTATTGTCTGACTACTATTATCAGCAGTTATGGGGAACGGACGGTTATGCCAAATTACAGGGATGCGGATTTGATCATCCAGAATGATACGCAGACGGCGGACAGCATAAATTCCTTGCAGCCGGCACTGAATAAAAATATCCTTTCTGAACTGGAAGAAATTAAAGAAATTCGGGATATTCATGTGCTTACGGGTGTTCCGATCACCATTCCATATCAGGAAGACGGATTTTCTGACAGGTGGCTGGAAGGTTACCTTTCAACAAGACCATATACGTCTCATACGGAAACCGTATCTGATTATCAGAGTCATCCCCAAAACTATTACGGTATGCTTGAAGGGATAGACGAGGCGGAGTTTGATTATCTTAATCAGTCCTTGGGTACACCTGTAGACAAGGAAGATTTTATGAACGGCAAAGTCTGCATTGTGCAATATGCTGGCTTTGAAATATCGACAGAAGATATACAGAATCAGAACATATTTTTTGAGGTACAGGATAAGAGTTATGAAATTGCTATTGGATCCGTCAGTTATGAGTCATATTATACATCTCCTACAATCGGCCCAAGTCTGATAGTAAGTAAGGAATATTTAGAAAGGCTTGTTTCAGAACCTTATCTTTTAAAATTGAATATTAAATACGAAAAGACTTATGATGAAAACACGGAAAGTTCCATTATGGAGATCCTAAAAAACAGTCCTTATAGTAATGATCTGCCAGTTCTTTCAAAGCTGGAAGAAATGAGAACAATTCAGGAATCCCAGGGAAATATGCAGGCAATAGGAACTGTGATCGCATTATTGCTTTTAATGGTAGGCGTGCTGAATTATGTTAATACAATGGCTAGCGGTATTCAGAACCGGAAATTAACTTTTTCTATTATGGAAAGCATAGGAATGTCCAGAAAGCAGATTGATCAACTGTTGATCAGGGAAGGTTTCTTATACGCTGTATTTCCTATTATAATTACCGTAATTGTGGGGACAATCATTACGTATATTTGCTTCCAGTCTATGAATTATATGGATGTTCCGTTTTCTGTGCCAATTATGCCATTGATTTGCGGAATACTTTTATTGACTGTAATATGTATTGTAGCGCCATTACTATCATACCGGAAAATATCCAGTAAAGGCTCGATCATCGAACGATTGAGGGAATATGAATAGAAGCATCAAGGCTATTTGCCGGCAAGATGGGAAAACTAAAAATCGGTTACACTTACAGGAGGTGAAAGCATCGGTTATTTTCTGATTGTTGAATTTAAAGATACTGAAACCACTATTTTACATCAAGTTCTATCTGTTATTAAGGAACATATCACGGTGGAGGAATATAGATCGGACTTAACAAATGCGACCACTTTTCCAGGAATCTCTATTTTCTCAGATCAGCATAGGATATTGGTGGAAGGAAACGAAATATATCTTACGCATCATGAGTTTGATATGATGCTGTTTCTGGCCAGACATCCAGGGCAGGTTTTTACCAGAGAGCAGCTATATGAAGCTGTGTGGGATGATATTCCTATAAGTGTGTATGCAAAGGTCGAATGTATGATTTACAGTATCCGGAAGAAACTCAGGGCTTATACTGACAGGCAATATATCCAGACTGTCTGGGGAGTAGGATACACATTTAATCCGGGAACATAAAAAGAGCCGTCCGTGAGGGCGGCTCAAAGTCATTTAGTCTTCGCCAAGAAAATAGTCCACTTTCTTAGCATATTCTTTCTGTTCTCCCATAAACAGTTCTTCCAGAAGTACGGTCTTTCCGGTTTCCCGGTATTCCTTCAGCCCTTCGATGTATCTGCCCCGGAACTTGTCCTCAATGAGCACCGGCGTCAGATTTGCTTTTAAGCATTCCCGGAACAAGATCAGCCTGCCGGTCCTGCCGTTGCCGTCCTGGAAGGGATGCAGCGACTCATACCGGGCGTGGAACTGAGCCATGACGGAAAGAGTCTTGACTGAGATTCCGTGATACCAGGCGAGAAGTTCCTTCATTTTTTCCGGCACCTCTTTAGGAAGGGCGGTTTCATATATTCCCACCATATTTGGACGCTCTTTATAATCCCCGATGGCATAGCCGTTGGCACGGTCTTCAAACACACCGCTTTTCAGCTCAAAATGGAACGCCTTAATGAGTTCCTCGCTCAAAGGCTCATCCAGTGTGTCGATCATCTTATTGAACATCAGGAAGTGGCCGTTGGTTTCCTCTACATCTTTGACCCGGTAATAATCATCACTGCGGGGCAGCATACCGGTGTCAAACAGAGAGGCTGTCTGCTCCTCATTCAGTGTGGAGCCTTCGATCTTATTGGAGTTGTAAGCCAGCGTCCGCTGGGTATAGGCGTAGATACCGGAGCGGTCAAATTTCTTCCGCTCAATCCGGAAACGCCGGATCAGTTCTTCGTTCTTCATAGGAAATCGCTCCTTCTTATTCTCAATGAGTCTATTTTACCATACTGCCGGGACAAGATACAGAGGGGATTTTCTGTCGGATATGACAGAAATCTCAAGCTTGGGATGCAGGCTGTCCGTTGGGGATTTGTAGCTCCAGTTCCGCAATCTGCCATTCCATCCAGTCACCATGCACGACAGCAGTAGCAGACCAGCCTTCCAGAAAACTGTATTCCCGGTCAGAATCTTCTTGTTCTACCCCGTCCAGGGCGCTTTCATAGGCGGCTTTCATTGCTGCGTACACTTCCTCGTAGTCGGTGCTGACAATGGGATCTGTCAGACCGTCTGTATACCCGTGTAAAACATAAATCTTTATCGGTGTATTTCCTTGTGTATTCTTGCAGACATTTGTCATCAGGCGGCCTCCTTTTCACGTCCGGGCCAGGTAATATGGCACTCACATTCGGTCAGCTCCGGATCGTGCTTTAAAGCTCCATAAACTGCCTCCCGCTCTTCGGCGGAATCATATTCCTTGTCCAGTTTAATGACTTCTGCCTGAATAAAGGGAGTGTTTGTATACGAGGCGGTAACAATGCCGTCCTCCATGATCAGCACCACACGGGGCGCCGGTTCTGGATGCGGGCGCAGTTCGCCGTTTAAAATCTGTTTCTCGATTGCATCGATCACGTTCTCCATCGTAACATGATAGGAAACATTGCTGTCCTCCAGTTTCTCATACAGTTCATAGGCTGTACACAGGATATCTGTCTCATGTTCCAGTGTCTGATAAGGAAGGTTACAAAGTCCGATCCTGTCTTGTCGCCGGTCTTCGCATTGCCCGATAAAATCCTGGAAAAAGCAATGCTTTTTGTAGATTTCATGCGCTTCCCGTATTTGCGGAAAAGTTAGTGCAAAAGCGAGTTCTTCTGGTGTTTCATTTCTTTCTAATATCATAACTATTGTTCTCCTTTCTGAAGGAGGGCTGCGCCTGGCAGCACAGCATCCTCCTGTTTCCTGTAAATCAGTAATGTTCCCCGCAGATCCAGCGGCTGGTCTATCCATCCCCCGTCCTGGTAGATCTGTCTGGTCAGGGTATTATAGATGACCGACGTTTTTTCGATATCCGCAAGGTCAGCCACCAGACAGGTTTCCCGGTCAATATAGGGCCAGAGTGCCGCTTCGATCTCTTCCCGCAGCTTCAGTGCCATCCGGTGGATCTTCGACACGTCATAGTCTCTGGTCAGGCTTTTTCCAATCTCCTTTGGAATCCGGGAGCGGTCAATGGCAGCCTGTACCACAGCTGTCTGCTCCTCCAGAGAGAACTCCGGATTGATCAGAAGGTGGCGGCAGGCGACCAGAAGGACAAATTCTTGGACGCTTTCCCGGATCTGTGCCTTCAGCTCCTCATAAGGAACACGGTATACGCTTTTTAAGGTTTCCAGAGGAACCCGTTCCCGGTTGAGCTTCAGGGTGGAGAGCAGCTTTTGCAGGCTGCTCCCCAGGTTATAAATGTCAGTCAAGCGCACATCACCTCAATCTCTGCCGGACGGCGAGCATAGGTCAAATAGTAAACGGTGTTTTCAGTTTCAAATACGACGCCGTCCTGCGATACCTCCAGGATCTGCTGGACCAGAGAGGTAGACAGGGACCGGGAGCCTGTCAGGATCCAGGCCCGCTCATGCAGACGCAGGGGCAGGCTGAGGGTGGCGGTCAGATGGGTATGTTTCTTCCTTACAGGCATAACCTTGATTTTTTCATTCTTCATAAATCATCACACTCCTTAACACATCGGATTTATCTGCAGTTTCGTATGCTGGATGGCGGACTCTGGAAGTACGTATTCCTTCAGCCCGTCATACAGTTTGATTTCTCTGACTGCAAATTCGCAAATATCATAGTTATCCTTGCCATAGGCGAGGGCAACCTCCTCTACACAGTCCGCACGGGATAAAAATTCTGTTGTGATATCCTCCGGTAAAAGCCCGTCCTCGGCCCAGAGATCATCATAAACTTCCGATGTCTGGTATTCCGAGAAATACGGGCCGTCTCCGGATACATACTGGAGCAAAAGGGTGCGGAAGCATCCATCACGGCTCTCTTCTATGACTGTGACCGCATACGCATTGAAATCAATGGGTATGGATCTGCCGTTGACCAGAAAATGAAAACCGTCTATGGAGAACACATCCATTTGCCCTTCCGATGGATCAGCAGGGCGTTCCTGCATTTTCAGATACAGGACAGCCAAGAGTTGTAACCATGGCCGTGTTCTTTTACCTTTCGTCATGTTATTCCTTCTTTCTATGCGACCTGATAACTGAGCTGGTAACAGCCCCTTGCAACGAAGACATATTCTTCCGGGTGTTCGTAGATAGTTGCCCGGATCCGTGCCTCATAGTGTGGGTTTGCCTGGGCCTTCGGATGGGTTCCGAGACGCAGATACAGCTCACTTAATGACAGGGTGCCGCCGGCGCTTTCCATCGTCATCCGGATCAGGTGATGCCAGGTCAGGATGTTCAGATCCGTGTCTGCTACGGAAAAGGCTCCAGTCTGCCGGACACTGAAAGGCACCAGCAGGGCGTCTGCCTTTTTCAGAAGCAGCAGATATTCTGTCACAATGGGGATGAACGGTTTCCGGTATCTCCTGGTATCGGAGGTGCAGTTGAACTGCCCTTTTACCAGAAAGGACTCGAAATCCCCCATCCGCATCAGGTCATTCTGCATACTGTAAAACCTTCCGTTCATGCGGATATCGCCCACCAGCACTGCCAGCCTGCCGTCTTTTCTGAGCGCCAGGAAGAATTTGCGGATACAGTAATTCAGCTTATCCAGAAATTCCTCATAGCTTGCACAACGGGACAGGTCATCCGGGTGCGGGGCATTTCCCCACACATTTCCGGAGTAGACGATCATGCTGTGGTAGGGCGGATGAAAAAAGATCAGATCCGCTGAATCCTCCACATCATCCCGCAGGGCGTTCCAGTTCCCGCGCCCAAAGGCGGGCGCAGGGTTTAAATCGTATAACAGGGAACGCACCTGGAAGCGGTCAGCGGCAGCTTTGGAAGTGCCGGAGCCGCTCATCGGATCCAGCAGGGTGAACCGGCTGGTATCCTTGCCTTCATACTGCTTGCAGTCCAGGACGTATTTCAGGATGGAGGCGACCACTTCCGGGGAACAGTTTCCACGCCACCGGTTGTTACCGCCGTCTCCTCTATCTGGGAAAGCTAAAAAGGAAGTCAGTTCCTTGCCAACCCGTTTCCGTAAGCCTTCCGTGCCAAGCATCCCGGCGACGGTTCGCCAGTCTGGGCCAAATTCCGCTTCCAGAAGCTGGGCGGCACGGGTGATCTGCCAGTCATTCATAAGGATCCCTCCATTCCATCCAGACTCCGCACTTTTCTGCGGAGGCGGTAGAACCGGCTGTGTACCCCGTGGGATGTAATATTACAGATCTCGGCAATTTCGTGGTAGGTGTAGCCGTCCGCCTGCAGATGGACTACCTGGCGCTCCTTCGGCGTCAGATAAGCCAGAAGCGCCAGCAGGCGGTTCCGGTCATCCATTGCCTCTGCCAGACGTTCCTGCCGGACAGGAAGGAAAACGTCCAGGTCAGAAGTATCTTCCTGGTACTCCTCCAGATAAGCCCGGCGCATGGGACGGCTCTGTTTCTTCCATTCCGCTGCCAGTGCATCCCGCATGGCGATGCGGGCAATGGTGGAAAAACGGTACTGCTGAAGTTCCGGTTTCTCCAGATAATCCTGTACGGCTTTCAGATAGCCAAAGACAGCGGTATCGTAGTAATCCTCGATATTCAGGTGGCGTCCGTTCAGATACTGATAGATAAAATCATGGTGCTTCTCTGCGAAAATTCTCTGTTCATCTGTTAATGGGTGCAATGCTTTCATAATCATTCGTCCTTTCTATTCGTTCGGTTTGTATTTCCGGGTAATCATGTTTGCTATCAGGCGTGTGCAGTTACACTCGGCGCCCGATAAGCACCGTCCTGGCTCCGGGATCAGCAATAGCGCTGCTTTTTTAGAAGCCAAAGCTAAAGTGACCGGAAACAGTGCGGCAACCTTCCGGGAGCAGTCGGGAACCGGCGGGCAGAGGCCCGATTGAGAAAACATTTCTTTGCTCTCTTCGATAAAAGAGCGCAGTTCCTCTGTAATCTGTGCGCCTTCTGGCAGATAGAAGCCTTTGGATGCCAGGATGCAGTCAGTGCTGCTGATGGCAAGCCCGCAGCGGATGTTCTTATAGAGAGGCTCCAGGAAATCCCGAAGTTCTTTGGAACCGGTATTCCGGGGCGTACACTTCCGGATGCGGATGGTTGTCCCGTCCGTGGCAATCTCCAGGGTGCTGCCGCTGCGGATGCCTGTTTCTTTGCGGATATCCGCAGGGATGATGATGCGCCCCTGGGTATCCATGTTTCGTATCACGGCAATACTCATAAAAACCGTCCTTTCTTTTACGCCGGAACAGAAAAAGAAGCGGGGCTTCCGCTTCCTTTCCTGTACGGCTGTATCGTGTTTTTCTATGCTGCGTATGGGTAAGGCTGCCGCTGCATCTGCTGGCGCTGGGCCTGCTGATTTGCGAGCATCTCTTTCCCGTTTGAGATCAGCGGCGGGGCAATGCAGCGCTCCCACTCGGTCACATAGGCATCCACCCGCTTTAAGAGCAGGTAGAGATCCATGTCCGTGAGCTGGATAAAGGCAGATTTGTCCATCTGGAAGCTGCCCGACTGCATATAGGAGCCGCCGTTTCGATTCTGTACTTTGATCCCCCTTCCGTTTATGATCTGGATCCGCCACGGGTTCTTCATTTCCCTGCCGTCGGATGCCCGAGCGTGCCTGGAAATGGAAAACTGCTGTGCGGTGGAGTACCCGTACTGGTCGGGTTCCCCAAAGATCTTGCTGATACTCCATTCAAATTCCTGAAAGCCTGCGGTAAGACGGGTGAGGAAAAACTGCACCTGCTCCGGGCTTAAATGGAACCGGGTGATGATATTGCGTTCCCCGGTGCCGTTGGAATAATCCTGGATAGATACGCCGATGAGCGAGTGAACCTTATGGTTGTTCTCTGAGAACTCTCCCTTGGCGTGTATCTGTGCATAGCTGCCAGGCAAAGCGGCCCGCAGCCGGTCATGAAAAGAAATCAGTTTTTTGTCATTCTGGACCTTACAGATCTGGTCCGATGCCAGATTCTGATAAGACTGGCTCATAAGTTATCCCTTCTTTCTATGATTTATTTGAGGTACTGTTTAACGAGGAGCGTCAGGTTTTTCGGCAGGTCATCCAGACGGGTAATGTCCAGAAACCCTTCCTGATAGATGCGCTGGATGGCATCCTTGTCCTCTCCAATGGCTGCCGCAAACAGAACAATATTCTGTCTGGCGTATTCCTTCTTGATTCCCCGCAGGTCCGCCTCTGCCTCCGTGCCGCGATAACCGGTATCGGCTGGCTGACCGTCGGAGATCAGGATCAGAAGTTTCCGGTTCTCCGGTCTTTTCGCCAGATGCTCTGCAACAAAGCGGAGCGCTGCGCCGTCCCTGTTGCCGTTGCGGTCTATCATATCCATCAGCCGGTAGCGGTCATTCTCGTCCACAGAGTTAAACTCCGCATAGGAATAGAGGGCTACGCCCCGGTAATCCGTGGAATGGCCATAGATGGTCACCGGGATCCCCAGGCTGACACAGAAGTCATAAAGGACAATGGCTGTCTTTCTGGCGTGAGTGATACGGTCACCCCAGCCCATAGATCCGCTTTCGTCAATCAGGAGCCCTACTGCCAGCCGCTGTTCATCGGTTGGGAGCCTGGTTCGGATGAAGAAAGAACCGTCCTGGTGATGGAAGGAGCGCATATCCAGCCGCCGTCCATACAGAAGGTTCTTCTGCTTTCCGCCTTCCGCCTCCTCTTTTAAGAGGGGCAGTATGGAACTCTGCAGGCGCTTGGAAGCCCTGAGAAGAGGAGGTGCAACTTCCTCATACTGCCGGATCAGCCGGTCTGGGATGTCCTGTACCCGATGAATGGTCACATGGATACCGGCATGGGCATTTCCGTAATGGATATCATTTGCTGCTTTCTGTAATTCTTCTGTCAGCTGCTGTTCATAGGCTGCCTGCGCTTTTTCTGTTGCGGCTTCATTTAAGACACGGGCAATATCTGATGCCGCATCCTCATAGCCGGTGCCGGCATACTGGGATGCGTAGGTTACGCCCGGATCATTGCCGTCTAAAATAGCGCTGGTTTTGGCAAGGGCAATCCGCCCGCCTTCCTCCGCCATCACTTTTTCCGCTTCCTTCAGGCTTTCCTGACGGCCTTTGGAAGAAAAGAAATCTGCGTCTTGCGGATCGGTGCTTGCGCCTCCTTTGGCGGAAGGGATATTTTTTACCTCTCCACCACCTTTTCCCAGAGGAATGGGCGTGCCGCCTGCAATCTGCTGATCCAGAAGATCCTGAAGCTCCTCTGTTGCTTCCGTTTCATCCTGGTGTTCCAGCTTCTCCCGCATTTCTTCTACCAGCGGTTTGATAAAGTCCCAGAACAGGACAAGCAGACAGTTTGTCGCAGTCAGCCGCTCCTTAATTGATGGTGCCTCCAACGCCGTGTCGATATTCTCCATGCCATCGGTCAGCACATCCAGATATTCGCTGTCGCTGTGGAAGCGGTTACTGATGGTGCCGGACCGGCAATAAGCCAGAAGCAGGTTGGTTGCAATCGTAAACGGCTGGTAGTCCCGGCTGAGCTGTTCGTGAAGATCCGGGATCTGCTCCAGCATCCGCAGGTTATTGAGCTGGATGCCCTTTCGGAAGCTGCCGGGAAAGGCAGCACACATCCTCGCTTCAATATAGATGTCTTCCAGGATGTTCTGAAGAGAAGCCGCACAGGTCTGCAAGGTCAGAGATACGGCCTTGTCTTTTTCCTGCAGGGCGTCCAGGATCTCCGCCTGGTTTTTCTGATAAGCCGGCAGTTCCACGGAAGGATCTTCCGGGTAAAAAGAGCCGTTCCCCAGGTTTGTCAGGTAGAGGTTCCGGGTAGTGAAATCCGTAAACAAAAGATGAGCCGTCTCATGTCCGGTCATCCCTACCAGGCTCAGCGCCCGCAGGAAGCGGGACGGAAAGCTCTGGGTAACACGGTTTGCCGCATTCAGGTAGATCTTATAAGAGTCTGTGTAAGCCAGTGCCGCACCATCAGATTCGTCCCAGGAAATTAGTGCCTGCAGACCGTAGCAGTAACGCCCGGTAGCAGCACGTGTCTGGGAGGTCAGATACTGATGGAAGGCGGAGGACGTAAAAAATTCCTGATCGGTAATGGAAGATTCCTCTTCCCGAATCATCTGCTTTAATTTTTTCTGGTTGCTGTTCAAAATTCTATTTCCTTTCTGTGAAATTTTTTGTCAGCAGGTCTTCCACGGAGCAGCCGTAATAATCTGCCAGTTTCAGGACAGCATAGGCAAGCGGAGTGGCCCTGCAGTTTTCGTAATTCATAATGGTTTTTGGCGGCAGGTGTAAAATCCGTGCCACCGCTTTTTGGGAAAGCCCGCCCTGAGATTTGCGTAAGTAGGACAGGTTTTTTGCAAGAAGTGCATACATTTCTGGTTCTGTAAGAGGCGTTTTACCCACTGGATCGCCTTCTTTCTTTTCAGGCCGGCAGGACCGTATCCAGACAGCTTTCCTCAACCTCCGCGCGGCTGATCGCATCTGCCGTAGCGGAAGGCAGGATGGTGTAATGGGCAGACTCCCGGATATCACCGCAGACCATATAGGACTGCACCCAGGAAATCAGTTCCCGGACACCGCAGCATCCATCTGTGATCAGGTTTTCCCGACAATATTCCGAGATGGAGTGGACGATCCGTGCCATTGTCTGAACGGTCTTTTTCTCTTTGCAGCCGGTAACGCCAAGCACCCGCTCCACCAGTGTCTCCTCATCCGGCTCCATCAGGTCGATGAGCATACTCATACGGGAGATTACGGACTGGTTTAAGGGCTTGCAGCCTGCATAGTCATTGTTGGTTGTTACGACAATCACCATATCCGGATGCCGCTGTACCGTCTCTCCGTTGGGGAGGAACACACTGTTGCATCGATCCATCAGGGAGTTTAATCCCACCAGCACACCGGGATTTGCAATGACCGTCGGCTCCTGAATTTCAATCAGGTATCCGTTCCGTATTGCTTCCACCAGCGGCGTATCCACATAGCGGAAATTCTGTTGGCTGGTTTTGGAGGCGTAGTATTCGTGCATTTCATCAAAAATGGTATCAATAAGCTGCTTGTAGACCTGGTCTTCTGTAACATTTTCATCGTAGGTTCCGGTCAGCTTTTCATAAGCGCTTGCCGGATCCAGCATGATATCCTGAAAAGACGGATACTGCCGCTCCAGGGCAGTGCGTTTCCCGTCCACATCCGGCAGGATCTGTCCAAGCAGATCGAATACCTCTGTATTTGCGGAACAGGTCAGGCATCGGTAGGGAAGATGAAGCCCGGAAGCGATTGCTTTGGCTCCTTCCGTTTTTCCCGTACCGGCAGGGCCACGCAGAAGAAAGTTCCGCATGGGCTGTACCGTGTCCGTAGTGACTTTTGCGTGTTCACAGATCCGTTTGACTTCCCTCGGAATGATATACCAATCCGGCAGTACCGGGACGGTCAGTTCCTCCTCCGGCGTCAGCACACGTGCAGGGGATAAGACATACTGTCCCATGAAATCTGCTTTCGCTATGACTTCCGCTTTCTTCTTGAAGGTGTTGCTGAGCTTAAGGACCTGGAAAGCCCCGTGGATGATTTCCGTAGGCGCATAGACTCCAGATTGAAGGGCCAGCGGCTTCAGCAGCGGTATGACACCATTGGCAGCAATATCCGTGCGGATCCCTCCCGTTGCG
Organism: uncultured Ruminococcus sp.; assembly: GCA_900553885.1. Classification (GTDB taxonomy): domain Bacteria; phylum Bacillota; class Clostridia; order Lachnospirales; family Lachnospiraceae; genus Mediterraneibacter. The sequence goes on along the minus strand of USFD01000030.1, from coordinate 15,577 downwards.
AGCGTGTCACTGTATCGGATCCGGCGGTAAGCATTGTCACAAAGGACAGCCGCCGTTTCTGCCGCCTCATCCATGTCCGGATAACCGGCTGCACGGTATTCTTTCAACTGCTGGTATTTCTCATTGAACTCCTCATCGGAAAGAAACGTAGGCATCAGGGCGAATAACAATGCCGCCCCAGTGTTTTCGGAATCTTTGAATACATATTTTTCCGGTGTATTTTCCGTATCCGGCGGCACCGTATACTTCCCGGCGGTAAATTTCCCGTTTGCGGGGTTATAGACCACTACATGAAGTTCTCCGGTACGACTGGGATACTCTGCCACCGTATAGGTATTGGTCTGGCTCCCGATTGCCCCCAGTTCTTCTGCCGACTTCCCGCCTGTGGGCTCCTCCAGTTCCATATAGGTCAGGACGGCCTGCAGCGTAGCCGCATGGAGGGTGCTTCTCTTCTGCGGCTGGGTACAGTATTTGGATGCGATATTCTTAAACACGGCGTCATCCGTATAGTCTTTGAAAGGTTCTGGGAGCGTGCGCTGGAAGGTCCAGCTCTCCACTAATTTTCCACTTGCCATCGTTGCTTTTCCTCCTTATGCCCAGGTGATCTCTACTGCGTTTTCCGTCTCTGCCGCTTCCAGTTCATCATCGGCAAATACCTGCAGGAGTGCAGGCCAGTAGGCTTTGGGCGGGAAATGCTCCAGCTTGCCTTTTACTTCCGGCTCCTTCCCATTGAGGATATAAACGTCCCCCTGTTCTCCAATGAACAGCTTCTGGTGTCCTTTTGCCTGTAAATTCCCGATCATTTCCACAAGGAATGGTTTCCCGATCAGGGAGTACCAGGACGCAGGATCAACCTTTGGCGTATCCGGGGATGCGGATTTGTCGCCTCTCCGCTTTAACGCAGAAACAGTCAGCATCTGAAGATGCAGGCTGCCGTATTCATCCATAGACACCTCTGCAAAGTTATGATTACCGGTGTTTCTGGTAGATAAGCGGATCGCATCGCCATCCAGCAGGTGGGAAAGACGCAGGGGTTCTGCAAATTCCCAGGTGGCTTCCGGAAAAGCAGACTGAAGTGTGTCTGTAATCTGGTAGCTGATCTGCCGGATCAGGATGGTTTCCAGATCTGAGTTCCCGTTTCCTGTATCCGTTGCCCTTCCAGCCGGAAACCTCAATTTCCGGAGTCCGGAAGCAAGCGGAGGGATGATAAGGATTGCCAGGGAAACGATGACTCCTGCAGCAGCGATGCCAGTCATCAGATAGGACTTGCCTCCCATTGGAAGCAGAAATGCCGCTGCAAACAGGCACAATACGGTGATCTGTAACGTCATTTTGATCGTTCTGGTTTTCTTTGCTTTCATGTAAATTCTTCCTTTCTTCCTAAACTTGCTGTGCCGCATCCAGGAGAGCCGATGCTCGGCGCTCTCCTGGATCCTGTGCGGACACAAAAAAAGAACTGCCTGTACGGAGTAGTCTCCGGGTGCAATTCTCTACATGGATCGTTTCTTATGAAATTTTTTGTGCGTCAGCATCAAGCAACAAAAGGAAGCTGCTCTGCCTGCTGTTCTGTAACCTGAGTGAACCCATCTTCCGGATAGCTGCCCTGTGTTCCCGGAGCTGCCCCGTTTCCAGGAACATAGCCGCCGGAAAGCTGCTGGTTCGGATTGCCCTGCGCGTAATTGGGTGCGCTTCCAGGAGTCGGAGCGTAGCCGTTCTGGGGCTGTCTGTAACCGTTCTGTGGTACGTTGCCATGAGGAGCATTTGTTCTTCCCTGTCCTCCCCGTGCATATCCATTCTGGTTCTGCGGTGCGGCGCCTGCAGGTGCATAATTGCCGGCAGGAGCACCGGATGCCTGTGGATAGCCTCCCTGTGCAGGTGTCGGGTATCCACCCTGCTGATTGGGAACAGGAGCGCCTCCGGGCTGTCCATAGCCGTTCTGAGGAACGCCTCCGGGTACGCCGGGATTGGTCCCATTTACATCGTCATAAGTCAAGGGCGCAAACTGCCAGTCTTTGACAACCACGCTGGGGCCGGAGTTCGGTTTCCCTTGGTTTTTCCCTTTCTGATGAACGAAGGGATGCAGTTCCAGATCTCCAATGATAATCAGTCCGGTGCCTTTTTTTACACCTGCTTTCATCAGACGGTCTGCCAGAAATGAATTGAAATAGCAGGAATAGAATACGGTTTCTTTGTTCCCGTCCGCTCCCCGCTGGGGGCAGGAGATGTCCAGAGTCGTGTAGGTTGTGTTGCTGTTCTTTGCCTGCATGATCTGGGGATCCGTCGTTGGCCTCCCTGGTAAAAAGATGATTGCTGACATAGAAATTCTCCTTTCTGCCTCTTTGGGCGATAAAATAAATAATAGTGAAAATAAAAAAAGTGCCATTACAGTGCCGTAAAAAACGGCATTATAATGACACGATTTTCCAACTTAAACAGCATGTATCCTGGGTGAATGGCCCAGACTCCCATTTCGGGATGACACAAAAACTCAAATACAAGATTATAGTAGCACAAGATATAGTTGGTGTCAAATAAAACCAAACTATTTATAGTGGGCTTCTGAGCGCAGCTGCGACATGGTGTTTGCTCTGGAACGGCGGACAGAGGGCAAAAAGGTAAAACAGGTTCCCGTAATCCGGCGCAAAGACTGAACAGAATACCATCAACAAAGGCGGCCTGCAGATGCAGGCCGTTTTAAAATTCATACGCTGTTTCTTGTATTCTTTGACACGAAGAAATATAATGGTTCATGTCGGAGGTTCAGATATAGACTATATAACGCTCAAAATGGCAAATGAAAGATGGGGCGTTTCCGCTCGTCAAAGAAATTATTACTGCGTTGCGAACCGTATCCCCGGCGCTGTTAAAATGGCAACACTATGGTTTATCCCCAGGAATACTAAATATCCGGTGGACGGCAGATTAAAACAAGTCAAGGAGGCTATGTAGATGGCTGTACTTTTAATAGCAGAAGATGAAAAGATATGCAAAATATTATTGTCGATTTTATGCAACAAGGCGGACACTCTTGCATTTTAGCTAATGATGGAGTAGAGGCACTTTCCATTTTGGAAAACAATACGGTTGATCTTATTATTTTAGATATTATGATGCCACGATTAGATGGATTTACTGTATGTAAATTTGCGCGGAATATATGCGATGTACCCATTATTTTTCTTACTGCTAAAGGCGAGGAAAATGACAAACTCAAAGGCTATGAATATGGTGCAGATGATTATGTCACCAAACCCTTTAGTCCCAAAATACTGTTAGCCAAAGTCAATGCGTGGTTGCGTCATGCAACTACGGCTAATTCACAGGACATTTTATCTGCGGGAGAAATAATGCTATATCCATCGGCTCATACAGTCATTGTGTCTGGTAATGAAGTTGAGCTTACTCATAAAGAATACGAACTGTTGCATTTGTTCTTGCAGAATAAAAATCAAGTGTTCTCGCGTGAGCAGTTGTTAAACCGTATTTGGGGATTTGACTTTGAAGGAAATACACGAACTGTCGATTCACACATCAAAACGCTCCGTCAAAAGTTAGGAACCGAAGGGCGTCATATTGTGACACTAATTCGTTCTGGTTATAAGTTTGAGGTAAAACCATGAGCAATTCATTTAAGTCAGTTGAGAAAAAATACTTTGTTTTCTCAAGAACTATACGGTTTGTTATTACAGTTTTGTATCCTATTATGTTCCTCATAGCACCGATAGAGTATAAATTCCTGTTGCCTTTTATTTGGCTGCTTTTATTTCTTGGCGGTGAATGGCTGCAAGAGATTTACTTACATCGCATCATTGTGGTTCCACTGGGGAGCATTACTGATACTGCACAGAAACTTGCAAATCTTGATTTTATGACGGTGTGTGATATTCAGTCTAATGATGAATTAGGCAGTTTATCGAATAGCCTAAATACTTTGGCTTCAAATTTACAAAATGCTTTGGACGAATTAAATAAAGCCAACAAACAGTTAAAAAAAGATGTTCAACATGAAAGGATACTGTTAGAGCAACGAAAGGAATTAGTGGATTCTTTATCGCATGAAATGAAAACGCCTCTTGGCTTAATACAGGCTTATACTGAAGGATTAAAAAATGAGATAGATAATGAGAAGCGCAGAAAGTATATGGATGCCATTCTGGCCGCCACTGAAAGAATGAATTATACAATCATTTCCTTATTAGACTTATCTGCATTAGAGGCCGGAACCACCGTTCTAAAGGAAACTCTTTTTGATTTTGTAGAACTGACAGAGGAAGTAGGCGGACGGTTATTGCTTGATGTTCCTTGTGAAAGATACAGCTTTACTTATGAACTACCAGAGCGGGAAATTATTGTTTATGCGGACCGGCGTAGAATAGAACAGGTACTTGAAAATTTAATCAGCAATGCAAAAAAATATGTATGCGAAAACGGAAACATTCATTTAGCTGTAAAGCAGGAAAATCAGACAATCTATTTTTCTGTTTTCAATCAGGGAAATACTATTCCAGAACAGGAGCTCTCCCAAATTTGGTCAAAGTTTTATCGGGGGAAATGGACGGGACAAAGTGGTAATGGTCTTGGCCTCGCCATTGTCTCTCAAATATTGACCATATATCAAGTTCCATTTGGAGCTATCAATCATACTGATGGAGTGGAGTTTTATTTTCAATTTCCGATTGCAAACAAATAAGCCAATCAAAGCCTTGCTTTCCTTTTGGGAGCAGGGCTTTATTATTTTACACGGATTTCACATCAAACGCACTTCAATTCCAAGCCAGTAGGATACACTGTATCCACTAAATAAACAGGAAAGGAAGTGTCTTGATGCCGCAATATATTTTGCAAACAAAAGAATTGTGTAAAGAATTTGCTCATACCGCTGCGGTCAATCGTGTTAGCATGAATATTCAGCAAGGCGATATATACGGCTTCATTGGTGAAAATGGGGCGGGAAAAACAACTTTTATGCGTATGGTTGCAGGACTTGCATCACCCACATCTGGCACAATCAGGTTATTTGGGCAGGAAAATTTGCAGGCCGGAAGGCACCATATTGGTTGCACGATTGAAAATCCCGCTCTGTATAAAAATATGACCGCAAGAGAAAATCTTGAAATCTTCCGTCATGCTTTCGGTGTAAAAAATACCAAAAGTACAGACAAAGTATTGTCTCTCATGGGGTTGGCGGACACCGGAAGAAAGCGTGTCGGAGATTTTTCGTTGGGCATGAAACAACGCTTGGCGATTGCAGTTGCCCTTTTGGGCAATCCTCAGTTCTTGATTTTGGACGAGCCAATTAACGGGTTAGACCCTGTTGGAATACAAGAGCTGCGTAATTTGTTCGTGCAGTTAAACCGAGAGCAAAATATAACGCTTTTGATTTCAAGTCACATTTTAGGCGAATTATCCAAAATAGCTACCAGATATGGGATTATTCACAAAGGTTCTCTTGTTTCAGAATTGTCCACAGATGATTTAATGGCTCAATGCGAGCGACACTTGATCATCCGAACTGACTGTGCTGATAAGGCAATCAATGTTCTACAAGCACAGTTGGGCATTACGAAATATAAAATTTTGACACCATATACAATTTCCTTAAAGGAGTATGTTGGACAATCAGAAGTTGTCAATAAGACTTTAATACAGAATGGCCTTGTTCTTTTCGAGTCAACAATCTATGAGGATAGTTTGGAGGATTACTTTAATTCGATTATAGTGAGGAGGTGAGAAAAATGACTAATCTGCTGCGGTCCCAGATTTACAAATTATTTCACAATATGATATTTTGGGCGGGGGCTGCCTTAACTATTTGCTCGGTACTGTTTTATGCTGTGTTTGAGAGCATGAAAGCCGAAACAGTTGCTAACGGAATGCCTCTATTCCAGTATTATAGTATCCTATTCCAGAATTACAGCACTGGGCTTCCCGTTTTGATTTTCTGTGTGGTATTTGCTTCGGATGATTTTATGAGTGGCGCTGTTCATTACTATATTTCAAAAGGAATTTCGAGAATTCAATACTATTTGTCCAAAATGATAACTTGTGCATTTGCTGCCACTCTATATGTTGTAATTGCGGGTATAAGCGGAACTATAATCAGTCAAATACTTTGGCATAATCTTGATGGATTACTTCAAATAAATACATTACAGTTGTTATTTTTCTTCTTTAGCCAAATCATACTCCATGCCTCTTATGCGAGCTTTCTGGTGTTTACCTGTTTCTTGTTTAGGAGCAGCGTAATTTCCAGTGTAGTAAATATGTTTTTACTGATTTTTGGATTTTACATTGTTCATCGTATTGAAGATGCAATCTGGAACAGTTATGTGATTTCGATGTATTGGCCGGTAGCAATGTTCCAAAGAGTGCAAGTAATGACGGTGGCCGAATGGTTTTCTGTTGTCGCAGCTATTTTTGTAATACACGGAGTGCTGTTGACTTGTATTGGAATTATCATTATGAAAAAACGAGATATAAAATAAGCAATCTGCCGGACGACGGCAAAAGAAAAAAAGCCGTCGTACAATAATCCTACAGATTCCGGCAAAAATGCGGAGAACTGCATATGGGAAATAAATATGGTGGAACGTGGGGGATGAAGCATGGATAAAGAAAAAACCGTAATATTTCTGGCGGCGGGGGGAAGTGGTACGAAACAGGTATGATTGAACTGGTACTTCGCACGACAGAAAGTTCCGGTCTGGTGAAGGAACAGATCCTGGCAAGACTGGATGGAGGTCAGGCATTGCCGGAGGCAGATCCAGTTCTTGAGTATTCCGGACTCTGTATTGACTCATTCCGCCACCAGGCATCTTATCAGGGGCAAGGAATTTCTCTGACAGAGAATTACGAATTTCACACCCTGGCGTACCTTGCCAGTCAGCCGGGTAGAGTCTACACGAAAGAGCAGATCTACCAGGCAGTCTGGAAGGAGGAGCCGGTGGATGTAAGCAGTGCGGTGTTCTGTATCATCAGGAATATCCGCCAGAAGCTGCGAAAGGTTACAACAAAAGAATATATCCAGACCGTGTGGGGAGTCGGATACAAATTTGTGGATGTCCCAGGGGAGTAAGCCCCTGGGATTATTTCATATATTGGAAGTTTCTGATATTGGATGCATTCTTGTTCAATTCTCCGGAAGGAATTATAATATAAGACTAGAAGGGCAAAGCATGAAGCATTATAAAATGACTTACAAGATATGCAGGGACGGTTACTGACCGTGGAATTTATAAGTGAACGGGGATGGTGAAAGCATGAAACGCATTTTTTTTGTAGAAGATGATTTGAGTTTGATTAACGGATTATCCTTTGCTATTAAGAAGCAGGGATATGAGATAGATGTGGCCCGGACGAGCCTTGAAGCAGAGCAATTATGGATGAACGGGAAATATGACCTGGTTATTTTGGATGTATCACTTCCGGATGGCTCCGGTTATGATATCTGCCAAAAAATCCGTAAAGTTTCAAAAGTGCCGATTATGTTTCTTACTGCGGCGGATGAAGAAACAGATATTATCATGGGACTTGACATAGGAGGAGACGATTATATTACAAAACCCTTTAAACTTGCAGTATTTCTCTCAAGAGTAAATGCACTTTTACGCAGAAGCGAAAATTTTAATCAGATGGAGACAGAGCTAAGCTCTAATGGTATTACAATACAGCGACTGAAAGGGGAGGTTTATAAGAATGGTAAACAAATCGACCTGACGGCAAGTGAGTATAAACTGCTTTGCCTGTTTATGGAAAACCCGGATATGATCCTCTCTCCGGAACAGATACTGAGCAGACTCTGGGATTGTGATGAAAAATACATTGACACCAATACATTGACAGTATATATTCGCAGACTGCGTAAGAAAATTGAAGATGATCCTGCTGATCCGCACAGCATAGTTACAGTCCGTGGCATGGGCTATAAGTGGAATACCATAGAATGAGGTACGGGCCATGAGAATACTGGTAAATAATAAAATTAAAAGGCTTTTTTCCTGTGTATTGATATTTTTCATCTTGTTTACAGCAGCTTCTGTTACCTGCGTCAGCCTCAGAGTTCATTACGCAGCTTACTGTGTCCTGCTCTCTTCTCTGGCTATGGGAATTGCTGTTTTTGCATCCATGTATTTATATTTTCGTGACCAGAACAAGATTATGGAAGATGCAGTTTCGCAGATTAAAGATTATATTTCCGGAGATCGGAACGCACGGATTGAGTGTGACGACGAGGGAGAATTGTATCGTTTATTTCATGAAGTAAACTCCCTGGTTTCTATTTTGAACGCCCAGGCGGAGAACGAAGGACGTTCAAAAAAATTTATGAAAGATACGATTTCCAATATTTCTCATCAGTTGAAAACACCTCTCGCTGCATTGAACATCTATAATGGGATCATGCAGGAAGAGGCGAAGGATACACCGACAATACATGAGTTTACGGAGCTTTCAGAACAAGAACTTGACCGGATTGAAACTCTTGTACAGAACCTGCTTAAAATTGCAAAACTGGATGCCGGAACAATCGTAATTGAGAAGAATGTGGAAAATGTCGCTGAAATGATGGCATATATAGAGCGTCATTTCGCTTATCGGGCAGAGCAGGAGAAAAAGACACTTTCTTTTTCCGGTGATGATGCAATTAACTTGTCCTGCGATCAGAACTGGATGCTGGAAGCAATCAGTAATATTGTAAAAAATGCGTTTGACCATACAAAAGAAGGAGCAGAAATCCATATCGAATGGAGAAAATTTGCTTCCGTCGTACAAATAGTCGTGCGGGATAATGGCTGTGGCATCCATCCGGAGGATCTGCCGCATATTTTTAAGCGGTTTTACCGCAGCCGTTTTTCAAAAGACAAGCAGGGAATTGGATTAGGTCTTCCGCTGGCAAAGACAATTATAGAAGCCCATAATGGAACTATCGAAGTTGATAGTGAATTAGGAGTTGGCACGACTTTCACTATGAATTTCTTAATTCCTACAAAATTGTAGGCTGGAAGTCATCTGATTGTAGGGTTGACGTGCTACTCTTTCTATATCAAATCAGAAAGAGGTGTAGGATTGAATGAATTTATTAGAAGTCAAAAATATTTCTAAAACATATGGAACTGGAGAGGCTACGGTTCATGCCCTGAAAAATGCCACATTCTCTGTTCCTAAAGGTGAATTTGTTGCAATCGTTGGAGAGTCCGGATCTGGGAAAACGACCTTACTGAATATGATAGGGGCCCTGGATACTCCTACTTCTGGCAAAGTATTTATTGATGGCAAAGACATTTTCTCGATGAAAGAGCGTAATCTGACGATTTTCCGCCGCAGGAATATCGGCTTTATTTTCCAGAGTTTTAACCTGATCCCAGAACTGACTGTAGAGCAGAATATCATTTTCCCGGTCTTACTTGACTATCAGAAACCAAATAAAAAGTATTTGGAAGAGCTGCTGAGGGTACTGGGGTTAAAGGAGCGGCGTAACCATTTGCCCAGTCAGCTTTCCGGAGGACAGCAGCAGCGTGTGGCGATAGGGCGTGCGTTAATTACTCGCCCGGCGCTGATTCTTGCCGATGAACCGACGGGAAATCTTGACACACAGAATACCAGCGAAGTCATCGCTCTGTTGAAAGAAGCGTCTCGGCTGTATGAGCAGACCATCGTAATGATTACTCATAGTCAGAGCATTGCTCAGACAGCAGATCATATTCTTCGAGTATCGGATGGTGTCGTAGATGATTTTGGGAGGTGTCGAGAATGAGAAGCTATTTAAGTCTGATCCCAATCTCTGCCAAGGTTCATCGGCGGCAAAACCGTATGACATTGCTTTGTATCATTTTCTCTGTATTCATGGTTACAGCTATCTTCAGCATGGCAGAAATGGGCACACGAATGGAGCAGTCCCGTCTCTCAGAAAAACATGGTGATTTTTCGCTCCTTAGTAGTTTAATAAATACCACAATGGGACAGACACTGCTAATGACGGCGGGAGTGATGTTTCTGTTGGTTCTTATTGCCGGAGTGTTGATGATTTCCAGTAGTATGAATAGCAGTGTTGCTCAACGCACCCAGTTTTTTGGTATGATGCGTTGTATCGGTATGAGTAAACAGCAGATCATCCGTTTTGTACGTCTGGAAGCATTGAACTGGTGCAAAATAGCCGTTCCTATTGGCCTTGTTCTAGGTGTTTTGGCATCGTGGACATTATGTGCTGCCTTAAGATTCCTTGTCGGGGAAGAGTTCTCGAACATTCCGCTGTTTGGCATCAGCAGCATTGGAATTGTCAGTGGTATTTTAGTCGGCGTGATTACAGTCCTTTTGGCCGCAAGAATCCCTGCTAAGCGGGCAGCTAAGGTATCCCCTGTTGTAGCTGTTTCAGGAAATACGGAGTCGGATAAAATGAGCCATCATTCTGTCCACACAGGTTTTTTCAAAATTGAAACGGCATTGGGGATTCACCATGCGGTAGCTGCAAAGAAAAACCTATTTTTGATGATAGGTTCCTTTGCGCTGAGTATCGTCCTATTTTTAAGTTTTTCTGTTATGATTGATTTTGTGGACCATTTGATGCCTCAATCGGTGGCTACTTCTGATATTGACATTTCAAGCAGTGACGGTGCTAATATTATCGACAGCGATATGGTACAGACGCTTACAAATATGGAAGGTGTTAAACAGGTCTATGGACGTAGGAGCAGTTTTGACGTGGCTGCCGGGCTGAAGGGTGATACGACTCTTTCTAGCACTGTAGATATTGTCTCTTTTGATGATTTTGACCTGAAAGCTCTCCAAAAAGACGGAACGCTTCGCTGGGGCAGTGATTTATCCAAAGTTTATGGTGATAGCAGATATGTTCTTGCGACATGGGATCGGAACAGTTCTTGGGACGTGGGCGATACCCTCCTTGTTGGAAACGAGCAGATTACGATTGCAGGTCTGTTAAAATATGATCCATTTAGCGGGGATGGCCTCACGGACGGGAAGATAACATTGATCACATCGGGGGAGACATTTACCCGATTGACCGGTATTACAGACTATTCGCTCATTATGGTTCAAACAACCTTTAATGCCACGGACGAGGATGTTGCCACAATCGGTCAGATCGTAGAGGAAAACGGTTATACCATGAATGATAAGCGAGATCAACGTACATCTGGCACTTATTTTGCCTTTGTTGCCTGTGTCTATGCTTTTCTGGGTATTATAACACTGGTTACAGTGCTGAATATTGTCAACAGTATCTCTATGAGCGTATCGGCTCGGATCAAACAGTACGGTGCCATGCGGGCTGTGGGGATGGACGGTAATCAGATTTCAAAAATGATTTTGGCAGAAGCCTTTACCTATGCCTTCTGGGGATGTGTTATTGGCTGTATGATTGGCCTGCCGCTCAGCAAAGTGTTGTATGATTTCCTTATCACAAACCACTTTCCCTATGCGGTTTGGAGTCTGCCAATCGGAGCGTTGGCAATCATTGTGTTGTTTGTCATTGTTGCGGCGGTGCTGGCCGCTTATTCTCCGGCCAAACGGATACGGACGATTTCAGTGACAGAAACCATCAACGAACTCTAAGAATAAGTATAAGGCAATTCAAACATAGGGAAAAATCCAAGGGGTGAAGATAGGAAAGCTGGTGGGTGATGGAACGTATTGAAATCATCCTTCGCACCACGGATCCGTCTGGAAAAGTGACAGAGCAGCTTCTGGCTAAATTCGATACAGAGAAAACAGCGATAGAGCATGATAAGGTTTTTCAGTATTCCGGTCTTTGCATTGATCCAGTCAAGCACCAGATTTCTTACCAGGGGAAGGTGCTTCCTCTGACGGAAACGTATGAATTTCAGACGTTTGTTTATCTCGCCAGTCAGCCAGGAAGAGTCTACACAAAAGAACAGATATATCGGGCAGTCTGGAAAGAGGAGCCGGTGGATGTAAGCAGTGCGGTGTTCTGTATTATCGGGAATATTCGCCAGAAGCTGCGGGAGGTAACAACAAAAGAATATATCCAGACTGTGTGGGGAGTCGGGTACAAATTTGTGGATGTCCCAGGGGAATGAGCCCCTGGGATGTTTCCGTAGAAAATGGAAAACTATGAAAAGTTTAAAATCCGTATGAAAAATCGGGGAACTCCATCAAAACTCCATCTTTGTATGATACACTGTTGTCCAAATAGCGGAGGTACTGTTATGGCAAAGACAATTTTGATTATAGAAGACGAAACAGCTATCCAGAACATCGTCCGGGCGTTCCTGGAGGATGCAGGATATACAGTATATAGTGCCGGTGACGGTCTGGAAGGGATTGAGACATTCCGGAGATGCAATCCGGACCTGGTGCTGCTGGATCTGATGCTGCCGAAGATTGACGGATTTGCAGTCTGCGAGATCCTGCGGAAAGAAAGCCGGACGCCGATCATCATGCTGACGGCACGGGATGATGACGCCAGCCAGATGAAGGGATTTGATGTCCTTGCGGATGATTATATCATCAAGCCCTTTTCCATGCCTCTTGTCCTGCGCCGGATTGAGGCGGTGCTGCGGCGGACGGAACAGGGAAACGAGGAGGAACCATCTGTGATCCGGTATAAAGAGATCACACTGGATGGGGAAAATTATGAGGTGCTGGTAGGAACGGATGAGGTATCCCTTACCAGCCGGGAGTTTGAAATCCTGAAGCTGCTTTTGGAAAATCCGGGAAAAGTGTTTTCCAGGGAGAGTCTTCTGGACAGCGTGTGGGGATATGAGTATTATGGCGATCAGAAGATCGTGAATACGCATATCAAGAATATCCGTAAGAAACTGGGCGTGGATTATATCGAGACAATCAGAGGAGTGGGATATAAAATTGAAAAAGAAAATCAGTGAAAGTATCCAGGCGAAGACCTTTCTGAGTATGCTGGCATTGCTGCTGGCCTGCTGTGTCATCATTTATGCTGTGGTAATGGTCTTCCTGCCGAAAAATTACCAGACGGAACTGGAAAGCCAGGCAACTTCCGACTTCTACAGGCTGATGGAGACTCTGGAACGGAGTGGCTGGGAAGCAGGCTCGGAGGAGATCCTGGCATTTTCCATGAAAAATAATGCTACGGTGCGGATCACCGACACGGATGGAAGCGATGTGTTCTCTGTAAATTATGCAGATCCGGAAAATTGGGAAGAGACAGACAGAACCATGACCTGTTCTGCTACCTTTCAGGAAGGATGGCAGACGTACCAGGTTTCTGCTGATATTTCCCTTGTTGCGGTATCCCAGTCCTATGAAATCCTTTTAAAACTCATCCCGCTGATTGCAGTGGTGATCCTGCTGATTTCTGTTCTTGCGGCGCTGGTCTGCTCCAGATATTTCTCCAGGCCACTGATCCATATCTGCAGTGTGGCAAAGCGGATGACCAGCCTGGATATGACCTGGAAGTGCGAGGTAAAGCAAAGGGATGAGATCGGTGTTCTTGCGGACAGCTTAAATGAGATGTCGGAGCGCCTGAACAATGCACTTGTCAGCCTTCAGGACGCAAACGAGCAGCTGCAGAAAGATATTGAACGGGAGCGTGAACAGGAAAAACAGAGGATTGACTTCTTTACCGCTGTTTCCCATGAACTGAAGACGCCCATAGCCATTATCAAGGGGGAACTGGAGGGAATGATCTACCAGGTTGGGGAATACAAAGACCGGGATACTTACCTGCGGCACTGTATGAAAACCGTCAATGACATGGAGCGGATCGTTAAAGACATCCTATCCGCAGCCAGGATGGGCGGCAGCGATTTCAAGTTGGAACGCACGGACCTGGATATCAGCCGGATGCTGCAGAAAGCCTGTCGCAAAGTCATGGGACGGATAGAGGATAAGGAAATGGAGCTGCGCCAGGATATCCAGCCGGATTTTCATTATGAGGGAGACGCACGGCTTATGGAAAAGGTGTTCGCCAATGTGCTGGATAATGCGGTTGCCTATTCGCCCCGTGGAGCCGTAGTCACTGTGACCTTGCAGGATGGCGTTCTGTCTGTGGAGAACAGCGGGATACACATTGAACAGGAGGATTTAGAGCAGCTCTTTACACCATTCTACCGGGTGGACAAATCCCGGAACCGGAACAGCGGGGGAAGCGGTCTGGGGCTGTATATCACAAAAACGATCCTGGACCACCACGGGATTTCCTATAGTATGGAGAACACGGAAAATGGCGTGCGGTTTACAGCGCTTTTCAGATTGTTATAGTATGACCGGTCATGATATAATCAAGAAAATCAGTAGCTGAAGTGTGCAGCAAATAAAAGAAACTCTTGATTATTCTGAAAATTGTTAAGGGATTTTATATGCAAAAAAATAAGATTGGCATAGAAACTGTCGTTAAAATCATAAAAAAACTATATTGGTTAGGCTTGATTGGTATTGCCGGAAGTGTTTTTGATATTCCAATTCTGAAATTATTCTATTTATTTTTTCTGCTTGCCATAATAGATTTTATTTTGTCATTGATTATTGTTTTACGAACAGAAAGTACAGATGAAACGATAAATGAATTAAAATTTTTATTACAGAACTTAGGTATGCTGATTGGAATACCGTTCATTTATATACGAAATATGTTTCGATTACCTAATGTAGATACTTATATGCCGGAGGTTCATTATAGTCTTCCCTTTTTAGAATGTTGGACTGTCGCTAATGGCGGGAATAATAAAGAAACCTCACATTCATGGAGTATTTGCAATCAGAGGTATGCTTATGACTTCTATATCCAAAAGAATGGTTCAACCTTTTCAGGCAATGGGAAAAATGTGACAGATTATTTTTGTTACGGGAAAACTGTCTTAGCAGCTGCGGATGGCATTGTCATAGAAATAAAAAATCTTTTTGAAGATACACCAATTCCTGAGAAAGAGGAGGTTGACTGCCATGCTTCTGATGTGCGGGGGAATTATATAATCATTCAACATTCAGAGCATGAATACAGCACCATAGCTCATATAAAAAAGGACAGCTTTTGTGTGAAAGTAGGAGATAAAGTTTATCGAGGACAGCAGATAGCTCGTTGCGGTAATAGCGGAAATACAAGTGAACCACATATACATTTCCAAGTACAGCAAGGGAAAAGTTTTCTTTTATCAGCCAGTCTACCGATATGGTTTGAGAAAATTAGAAATCACAGCATATCTCATAATAGTCCTCATATTAGCAGAGGAGATATTGTGGAAAATCAAAATAAATAGAATGTCAGTTTTTCAGTTGTTATGATAGTTTGGTTACAACAAACCGACGGTTTACATCTGGATGTGTTGGGTGCTTTAATGGGTTTACAAATCAGATAAAAACCTTATGGTAAGCGCAGTTGACAAATTGCCAACAGTTATTGCTTGCCCTTATACAGCTTCTCAATATATAATTTGGACACCAAACACAAGGAGGATTTCTGAAGAAATGAAATTCAATGAAAAGCTTTTATGTATCAGAAAGAAAAAAGGGCTGTCTCAAGAGGAGTTGGGTATGGAGCTTCAGGTCTCGAGGCAGACCATTTCCAAATGGGAAGCGGGGGGTTCACTTAGATAAAGATACCACATCAATCCCACGCTGACTTTTGCTCAAC
>USFD01000029.1 GCA_900553885.1 uncultured Ruminococcus sp. | reverse complement strand
ATTCTCGCCTTCCAGTACTCTTATTACGTTTTTCTCAGCAATGGAGGAAACTCCGTCGTTGTATTCATTTCCGCCGTAGCCCTCTACTTCATACATATCCGGATCCCAGGCGTTCCGGTGCTCCGGAATGAAGTAGGCATTTTCATCCGGACCGTAGAGCGCCATGGAAGCGCCGTATTCTGCCATTCGGGCCGCAATGCCTGTCTCGGTTTTTCCAAGCATATGATCAATCTGATCAGCAGCAGCTTCCAGGCTCGAAGCCTGTACATTATCACTGGCTTTTACAACGATGCCGGTCTGGGATGTGTAGAACTGAGTGTAGTAATTTTCATAATCCACGTCATAGATTCCATGTTCCGCTCCGTTGCCGTCTTCATCCTGAATCGTATTTCCGTCCACGATTTCCAGAGTAATCGGTTCAGATTCGTCCACCGTGCCTTCAAAGCCGATGCTGCTGAGAGCATAGCCGTCAAAATACATGGTGTTCCAGTTGCCGGTGAGAAGCTGAAATTCATTGTCACCGTTTTTCAGGATATAGTTGTCCGGATCAACAGAATTCTGAACTTCCTGGTCCCAGCGGATCTCCAGATAGTTGCGCTCTTTCAGAATCCGGACATCCGTGACCTGTGGAGCATCTTCGCCCGTGCGGGGTACAGCTGCGTACGCGGCACCGGGCAGAGTGGTGGTGACTGCAAGCGAACATGCCGCAATCAGCGCAAGATGTTTTCGTTTTCTGCGCACTTTTCATCGCACCTCCTTATATTGTGCTTCTTAATTATAGAAAATCTCTCTGCCTGACAGCCTTGCAGAGCGATATTCCATACATATTCGGATGCTGAAATTTCATAGAAATTTCACAATTATACTTATACCCTAATTTATTTGGGAAATGTTGTCAAGAGAAATGTTATACGTTTTACATACCATAAATATACTTCAGAGGAGCATTTTGTCCAAATGGAAATACTTTTTATCTGTTCGGAAGAAGATGAAGAAAACCGCTTGACCGGGAAAAAGCGGAAAGTATATTATATAGCTAACAGTTAAACATATGTTTAATTAATAAAAGGAACAGGAAAGGGAAAGGACAGGAACGGTATGAAAAAATCTTATAAGATCGAAGTGGACTGCGCGAACTGCGCAAATAAAATGGAGGATGCCGCAAAACGTACGGCAGGTGTTAAAGATGCCAGTGTAAACTTTATGATGCTGAAGATGAATGTAGAGTTTGAGGACGGACAGAATCCGAAAGATGTAATGAAAGAGGTTCTGAAAAACTGTAAAAAAGTTGAGGACGACTGTGAAATTTATATTTAACCGGATCAGGCAGCGGGCGGACTTCGAATATCCGCCTGCTTATAAACGCACAGAAAAACACCCCTGAACAGATGAATGGTGGAGGGTGTTTTTCTGTGAAAGAATTACGGTATTCAGCTCCGGCATAGCGGTAAAGTATGCGGTGAATGCCGGGAATGTGAGGTGAATCTGCTGTGAATAAAAAACAGAAAAAAATGTTAATCCGTATTCTTATTTCCGCAGTTCTTCTGATCGGGCTGAATTTTGTTCCGGTTACAGGAATTGTAAGATTCCTTCTGTATCTGGTGCCATATCTGGTGATTGGCTATGATATTCTGCTGAAGGCGCTGAAGGGAATTAAGAACAGACAGGTTTTTGATGAGAATTTTTTAATGGCCGTAGCTACGGTCGGCGCAATCGCCCTTGCTGTCTATGATCAGAGCGGGGATTATACAGAAGCGGTTGCAGTTATGCTGTTTTATCAGATCGGCGAGCTGTTCCAGAGCTATGCCGTCGGAAAAAGCCGCCGCAATATCAGCGAACTGATGGATATCCGCCCGGATTACGCAAATATAGAAAAAGACGGGAAACTGGAGAAGGCAGATCCGGATGAAGTGGAGATCGGAAGTATCATTGTCGTTCAGCCGGGAGAAAAGGTGCCCATTGACGGCGTGATCACCGAGGGGAGTTCCAGTCTGAATACCAGCGCTCTGACCGGCGAGAGCCTGCCCAGGGACGCCGGGACAGGAGACGAGATTATCAGCGGCTGCATCAATATGACAGGTGTGCTGAAGATCCGGACAACGAAGGAATTCGGAGAATCTACAGTTTCAAAGATCCTGGATCTTGTGGAGAACGCAAGTTCCCGCAAGTCCCGTTCCGAGGCGTTTATATCCAGATTCGCAAGAGTCTATACGCCGGCTGTATGCTGCGCTGCGCTGGCGCTGGCATTTCTTCCGCCTCTGGTGCGGATGCTGGGCCCGGGTATGGCGCCGGAGTGGGGGACCTGGATTTACCGGGCTCTTACTTTCCTTGTAATCAGCTGTCCGTGTGCCCTTGTGATCAGTATTCCGCTGAGTTTCTTTGCAGGGATCGGAGGAGCCAGCAAGGCAGGAGTTCTGGTAAAAGGTTCCAATTATCTGGAGACTCTGTCTCAGACAAAGATTGTCGTATTCGATAAGACCGGCACACTGACCCAGGGCGTTTTCGAAGTCAACGGAATCCATCACAATGAACTGGAAGACGAAAAACTGGTGGAATATGCGGCGCTTGCCGAGAGCGCGTCCTCCCATCCTATCAGCAGGAGCCTTCAGAAGGCATACGGGAAAGAGATTGACCGGTCCCGGGTATCTGATATCAGAGAGATCAGCGGAAACGGTGTGATCGCGAAAGTAGACGGGACAGAGGTCGCTGCGGGAAATGATAAGCTGATGCGCTATCTTGGTATCCCGTATATCAGCTGCCGTTCCGTGGGGACAATTATCCATATGGCGATTGATGGAAAATATGCGGGGCATATTGTGATCTCAGATGTAATCAAGCCGCATTCCGGAGAGGCTGTCCGTCAGCTGAAAAAGGCCGGGGTCCGCAGAACGGTCATGCTTACCGGCGATGCGGCGAAGGTGGCTGATCAGGTGGCAGAGACTCTGGGACTGGACGAAGTGTACAGCGAACTTCTCCCGGCAGATAAGGTGGAAAAGGTGGAAGAGCTGATCCGCAGGAAACCGGAGAATGCGAAGCTTGCCTTTGTAGGCGACGGCATCAATGACGCGCCTGTTCTGGGCCGTGCGGATATCGGAATCGCCATGGGAGCTATGGGTTCCGATGCGGCGATTGAAGCGGCTGATGTAGTCCTTATGGATGACGATCCTCTGCAGATTGCCAAAGCGATCAAGATTTCCAGAAAATGTCTGCGGATTGTTTATCAGAACATTGTTTTCGCAATCGGTATCAAACTGATCTGTCTTGCTCTGGGAGCGCTGGGATTTGCGGACATGTGGCTGGCCATCTTTGCCGATGTAGGCGTTATGATTCTGGCCGTTCTGAACGCGATCCGGGCATTGTTTGTAAAGAAGCTCTGAGAGAAAGAATTCAGAGAGCCGTTAAAAAGATAAAAGGCTCCGACAGAAGATCTGCCGGAGCGGAAGAATCATGTTCAGCGGAATATTTTTCCGCAGATCCAGTGTGTAAAAGGAGCTGCGGCAAACATATTCCAGAAGAACGCCATGGGGAAGTTTTTCAGAACTGTCCCTGCCCAGATGGCAGGCAGCCGGCTTACCGGCATGCCTGCCATTATTATATTGAATAAAATCGTCGCTACCATACTCATGGTCGGACACATAACAGCAATGGTTCCTGCCTGACGCAGAAGACGGCATATGTAAGGATTGTCTTTTTCCGGATCACAGTGCTTTGCAGCGAAAGCGGCTCCAAGGCGGTTGCCCCAGAGATTGGAAAAAAGAATGACAAACAGTCCCATGAAAGTCATTTCTTTCAGCGCGTCCAGAAAAACAACATTTGTCATGCTGCTGAAGCCGCCCCCGGCAAGATGATATCCGTGGTTAATTGCGGTATTATAGATTTCCATGCCGAACGCCATGGCGTAGGACATGATAATTCCCAAAATAATTCCCTGTGTTTTGTTTTTTGGCATTGATTTTCTCCTTTCAGACAATACAAAAAACGTGCAGCGTTCAACTGGATTTACGCAGTGAATGCTACACGTTACAGAATATAATCATAGACAGATCTGCAGAATTTTTCAAAGGTAATTTTGCACAAAAAAGAGAGGATGAAATTATTATTTATGATGAAAAACAAATTTACAGTAGACAAATGAAATGTGAACTGGTAGTATGTATACGTAAATCAAGTTTGTTATTACGTAAGGGTAAGCAAGACTGTTTATAATACTGAATGGAGGGTATTGTAGACAGTTTTTTATTTTGCAGAAAAGCCGTACTGAATTCCATTGCTTACCGGGGAGGCAGGAGCAGGTGAAAATTCTCAGAGTTCTGAATACAAATGCAGTGGTATCGACGGATCCGCATGGGCAGGAAATTATTATTACCGGGGCAGGAATCGGATTTAAAAAGAAAAAGGGAGAGGAACTTAATAAATCCCTTGTGGAAAAAATATACTGTCTGAAAAGCAGGGAAGATAATTACCGGCTGCAGGAAGTGGTAAGAGAAATTTCGGAAAAATATCTGGAAATTGCCGGAAAAGTTGTGGCATCTGCCCGGGAAGCCGGTCTGAAGATCCGGGATGCGCTTTATGTAACCCTGACCGACCATATTAATTCTGCTGTGGAACGATACCAGAGCGGAATCAGTCTGAAAAACATGATGCGTCATGAGATCAGAAAGTTTTATCCCCAGGAATACAAACTGGGACAGAAGGCGATCGGATGGATAGAAAATATGACAGGGATTGATCTCGGAGATGATGAAGCCGCCTTTATTGCCATGCATATTATTTCTTCCGAGTTTGAGACAAATGAAGTGTCGGATGTGCAGAAGATTACCGGGCTGATGAATGCTATCATCAAGATTGTCAAAATGCATTTTAAGATAGAATTTAATGAGGATTCGGTATCATACCAGAGATTTCTGACGCATTTGAAATTTTTCTCCGCCAGGGTTATGGACGGGGAAGTTTATCAGGACAGCATGGAAGAGATTTACCGGGCAATGGTGGCCCAGAACAGGCGGGCATACACCGGTGTGGAAAAAGTTGATCAGTTTATCAGGAAGCAGTACGGATATAAATTAAGTATTGATGAAGAACTGTATCTGTTAATACACATAAAAAGAATACTGGACGAACAGCAGAGCTAGTCCGCAGGTTTGTTATTATTCAGTTAAGCAAGACCTGATCGCGGAGGGCGCATATCCCGGGAAGATGCGCTCTCTGTGATCAGGTCTTTGTATTTCCGGGAAAATCCGGGGAAAAATATATAAATATATAAAAAATATTTTGAGAGGTGAAATCATGGATTACGAGAGTGTTGCAAAGAAAATCCTGCAGCGTGTAGGAGGCAAAGAAAATGTAGTAAGTCTGGTGCACTGTATGACGAGACTGAGATTTACCCTGAAAGATGAGTCAATCGTAGATGATGAGGCGGTCAAAAAGACAAAAGGCGTTATGGGCGTTATGAAAAAGGCCGGACAGTATCAGATCATTATTGGAAATGATGTGGCTAATGTTTTTGCAGAGCTGAACAAACTGGGAAATTTCTCAAATGAGGCTCCGAAGAAACTGCCGGAAAAGAAAGAGAAGAAAAATATTCTTTCTATGCTGATGGATACGATTTCCGGTATTATGGCGCCGGTTATTCCGGCGATTATCGGAGCAGCCATGATCAAAGTGCTGCTGACACTGCTTCCGATGATCGGCGTGCTGGATACAGAGGGGTATACATACAGCCTCCTCAGTGTCATGGGCGACGGAGCCTTCTTCTTCATGCCTGTGTTGATTGCCATCTCCGCATCGAAGAAATTCGGGACAAATATGTACTATGCGGCAAGTATTGCTTTGATCATGCTTCATCCGAATTTTATTTCTCTTATGGACGGGGCTCATGAAGCGGAAGAAGTGGTGAAATTCCTGGGATATATTCCGGTTACCTATGCCTCATATGCTTATTCGGTTATACCGATCATTCTGGCTGTATGGTCCCTGCAGTATGTAGAAAAGCTGGTGGATAAAATTACGCCGGTAGTGACAAAAAACTTTTTAAAGCCAATGCTCGTTGTGCTGATTGAAGCGCCGATTGCCCTGATTGTATTAGGACCCCTTGGAGCGATCTGCGGAAATGTTCTCTCAGATGTGGTTTATTTTGTTCATGATAAACTCGGGTTCCTGGCAATCGGAATTGTGGCAGGTATTTATCCCTTTGTTGTTATGGCCGGTATGCATCACGCATTTACGCCGATTAAGCTTGGCATGATTGCCACAACAGGATATGAGAATTTTATCTGTATCGGAGAGCTGTGTTCCAATATGGCACAGGGCGCGGCGGCACTGGCAGTATCTATTAAAAGTAAAAACAAAGATTTCAAACAGGTAGCCGGTTCATCTGCATTTTCCGCATTATTCGCGGGCATTACCGAGCCTGCTCTGTATGGTGTTACACTCCGCCTGAAGCGCCCCATGCTTGGCACCTGCATCGGAGCGGCTGTGGGAGGTCTTTTCGGAGGATTTTTCCAGATGAAATGTTTTGGAATTGCCACCCCGGCTATTGTTACTATCGTGCAGTATGTAGAAGAAGACAGAGCTGTCAGCCTGCTGATTGCGGCGCTTACGATTCTTCTTACAGTTGTAGTTACGTTTATTGCCACAATGCTGATCGGATTTGAAGATATTGTGGATGAAGACGAAGAGGAAGAGCTTATCTCTGAAGCGGAGGAGACACCTGCCGCAGAACTGCTTCCGGAAGGACAGGAAATCCATATTTTCAGTCCTGTGCAGGGAGAGTGCATCCCGCTGGAACAGGTTAAAGACGCTACATTTTCACAGGGAATTCTGGGAAAAGGAACAGCGGTCATCCCGGAAAAAGGAGAAGTAGTAGCGCCGTTTGACGGGAAAATCGATGTAATGTTTGAAACCGGACATGCAGCAGGACTGACAGGTGAAAACGGAGTGGAACTTCTGATCCATGTAGGAATGGATACGGTTAATCTGGAAGGAAAATATTTCCACCCGAAAAAGGCCTCAGGAGACAAAGTGAAAAAAGGAGAA
Organism: uncultured Ruminococcus sp.; assembly: GCA_900553885.1. Taxonomy (GTDB): domain Bacteria; phylum Bacillota; class Clostridia; order Lachnospirales; family Lachnospiraceae; genus Mediterraneibacter. The sequence continues at coordinate 28,383 of USFD01000029.1, read as the reverse complement.
GTAATTCTGGAATTTGATAAAGATGAAATTGTAAAAGCCGGTTACGATATTACGACTCCGATTATTGTTTCCAATACGGATGCTTTTGCTGATGTCGCGGCCGCTGCGTCGGGACCGGTAAAAGAGCTGGATGAGATTTTAGTGATCAGATAACACAGAAAGAAAATGGAGGAACAGGATGGAACAGATGAAAGCAAAGGGATTTCCGGAAGGATTTCTCTGGGGAAGCGCGTCGGCAGCGTATCAGATTGAAGGCGGCTGGCAGGAAGGCGGAAAAGGTATGACAAACTGGGATGCATTTGTGCGTATCCCGGGGAAAACCTATAAAGGAACAACAGGAGACGTAGCTGTGGATCATTACCACAGATATAAAGAAGACATTGCCCTGATGGCGGAAATGGGACTGAAAACCTATCGTTTTTCCGTTTCATGGGCCAGAATTTATCCGGAAGGCACAGGAAAAGTAAATGAAGAGGGCATTGCATTTTATGAGAATATCATTGATGAGTGTCTGAAATACGGAATTGAGCCGATGGTGACGATTTATCACTGGGACCTGCCGCAGGCTCTTGTCGACGAATATCAGGGCTGGGAAAGCCGGAAGATTATTGACGATTATGTAAATTACGCAAAAACTCTGTTTGCAAGATTCGGGAGTAAGGTGAAATACTGGATTACGCTGAACGAGCAGAATATTTTCACCTCCCTGGGCTGGCTGACCGCGCAGCACCCGCCGGGGAAATTTGATGATCAGAAGACCTTTTATCAGGTGAATCATCACGCTTTTATGGCACATGCAAAAGCAGTTCTCGCCTACCGGGAAATGGGCGGTACGGGAAATATAGGGGCAAGCTTTGCCTATACACCTTCCTATGCGCTTGACTGCAGACCCATTAACGCAATGGCGAAAGCGAATTATGATGATCTGAAGAACTACTGGTGGATGGACGTCTATGCATACGGCCGCTATCCTGTGGCGGCAATGACTTATTTAAAGAAAAAAGGAATTGCGCCGGAAATCGCAGAAGGAGATGAAGAAATCTTAAGAAAGGCGGCGGCTCAGATTACATTTATGGGAGTAAATTACTATCAGAGCTGTGTGTGCGAGTACAATCCTATGGACGGCGTAACGCCCTACGGCACAATGAATACAAGCGGGGTCAAAGGCTCTGCCCAGGAAGTCGGCATCCAGGGAATCTATAAGAATCCTGCGAATCCATATCTGATGACAACCGACTGGGACTGGAGCATCGATCCCTCTGGTCTTCAGTTCTGCTGCCGGGAGATTACCAGCCGCTATGCGCTTCCTGTCATTATCTCGGAAAACGGACTGGGTGCTTTTGATAAGAAGACGGATGAGAACCGTATCCATGATGAATACAGAATCTGCTATCTGAAAGAACATCTGAAAGCGCTGGGCGATGCGATCGAAGAGGGATGCCGTGTGCTTGCCTACTGTACCTGGTCTTTTACAGATCTGTTAAGCTGGCTGAACGGATATCAGAAGAGATATGGTTTTGTTTATGTGGACCGGGAAGAAGAGGAAGGCGGCACTCTGAACCGTTATAAAAAGGACAGTTTTTACTGGTACCGGAATGTGATTGAGACAAACGGAAAATCGCTTTTTGAAGAGGAAGATACAGAACAGTCCTGACAGAATACTGGCGTCAATTCAGATCCTGCTGTATAATGAGCTGGTAAACGAGGAGAAATCCAGACAGGAAACGATGACAGACAGGAGTATCCGGATATGACATTAACCCAGCTGAATTATATTATTACAATTGCAGAGACAAAATCAATCAACAAGGCCGCCGGGCAGCTGTATGTATCTCAGCCGTCCCTGACCAGTGCCGTCCGGGAGCTGGAAAAAGAGCTGGGGATTACGCTGTTTCACCGCAGCGGCAGAGGCGTGACTCTGACCAATGACGGTGCGGAATTCCTTCTGTATGCCAGACAGCTTTACGGACAGTATGAGACGATTCTGGAGAAATACGGGAAAAACGGCTCGCTGAAGAAAAAGTTCGGTGTATCCACCCAGCATTACTCCTTTGCGGTGAAAGCGTTTGTGGATATGGCAAAGCAGTTTGATATGTCAAAATACGAGTTCGCTCTGAGGGAGACGAAGACTGCGGAGGTGATTCAGGATGTGAGCACAATGAAAAGTGAGATCGGAATCCTTTACCTCAGTGAATTTAACAGAAAGAGTCTGGAAAGGCTGCTGCGTCCGGCAGGGCTGGAATTTCACCGCCTGATTGACTGCAAGGCATATGTATATCTGTGGAAAAACCATCCTCTGGCTTCCGAGCCGTCCATCTGCTTCCGGCAGCTGGAGGAATATCCGTGCCTGGCGTTTGAACAGGGAGACAACAGCTCTTTTTATCTTGCGGAGGAGATCCTCGCCACAAATGAGTATCCAAGGATTATCCGCGCAAATGACAGGGCGACCATGCTGAATCTGATGGTGGGCCTGAACGGATATACGCTCTGCTCCGGCATTATCTGCGAAGAACTGAACGGCAATGAGTTTGCGGCGGTTCCCTTTCAGGACGACGAGGAAAACCACAACAGCGTTATGGAGATCGGCTACATTGTCAGGAAAAATACGATCCTCAGCAAAATGGGAGAGATGTATCTGGATGCGCTGAAGCGGTATCTGGATATCCGGGAATAATTCTCAATTATAAAAGATCTGATTGACAGATTCTGTAAATTATTCATATTATTATTACAGCCGTGTGATCACGGCTTCTTTTTTGATCGAAGGTTAGCAAAAACTAACTCGCGGGTAATACTATGAACAGAAAACAAATAAAAAAATCAAAAAAATGGATATGCCTTGTGTTGTGCGGCCTGGCGCTTGCGGGAACCGCGCTGTGGAAGATTCTTCCGGACTGCCTGGACAATCTGAGCTCTGCCGCAGCCTATGAGGATCTCCGCGACCGTTATACAGACGCGCCGGAGGAACCCGCAGGAGAGCAGAAGGAAGACTGGTGGCTGACGGATGTGGTCGTCCGGTTCGATGCGCTGAAAAAGAAGAATGCAGATATTGTGGCATGGCTGAGGTCTGACAATCCGGAAGAACTGGAAATAGATTATCCGGTTCTGTATTCCGGGGATAACACAGAGTATTTAAGGCACGATCTGTACGGAAGGGAACATACTGCGGGAAGCATCTTTCTGGAAGGCCTGAATCAGCCGGATTTTTCGGATCACTATATAATTATATATGGGCATAATATGAGGGACGGGAGCATGTTCGGCAGTCTGGACAAATATAAGGAGCAGACATTCTGGGAGAAAAATCCGTATTTTACGCTTTACACGGAGAACATGGCGTACCGGTATCAGATTTTTGCCTGCCAGAACGCGGCAAACGGGGGAAGTGTATATAAGATCGGCTATGAGCCGGGCATGGAATATCAGAACCTGATTAACAGCATGGTGGAAAATTCACTCATAGAAACAGGAATTCATCCGGACAGCAGTCAGAAGATAATGACCCTGTCTACCTGCACCGGCAGCGGCTACAGTACCCGGTTTGCCGTGCATGCAGTGTGTATAGATGCCCGGCCTGTTCAGATCCGGGAAAATGATAATTGATAATTTTATAACAATAACCTTGATTGACAGAATCTGGAAATGTATGATAGTATGCCAGTAGTTAGAAAAAACTAACTCGCGCGTTGTGAAAAAGATTCGCGTGGGTTAATTTTTACTGCATGGGTTAGTGTAAACTAACTAAAAAGTGAACCGGAGCTGAAAAACATGAATCGAAAAAAGAAGATTATCCTACTGATTGTAATTCTCATACTTGTGACGGGCGCCGCGGCGATGTATCTGCACACAAGACCGAAAGAAGTTACAAATTATGATGCGGAATTTGAGGAAGATCAGGAAAAGCCGGATAAGGAGGATCAGGCCGGCGGCGTATCTGCGGGGATTCAGATACCGGGCTATAAATCCATTACCATTCCTGCGGGGAAGACGGATGTCTCAGTGGAGCTGATGAATCCGGAGGAAAATGAAGTGTATTTTCAGATTTCTTTTTACCTTCCGGATACAGATGAGACGATATATACGTCAAAACTGATCAGACCGGGACAGCATCTGTATGAAATTACTCTTGAAAAAGCAATGGAGGCAGGCGAGTATCCGCTGACGGTAAAATATGACACGTTCACCGCGGATGAGGACATGACACCCAGAAACGGGGCGGAAGTAAACTGTACGCTTGTGGTAAAAGAATGATGTTACGGCGCGGCGGCGCTTAACATAAATAAAACAAACCAAACCATAGAAGGGAGAATCAGTTATGGGACTGAAGAAATTATTATCAGGCGCCCTGGCGGCAGCAATGATGACAACAATGATGTGCGGCACCGCGTTCGCGGCGGAGCCGGCCAACGGAGACTATACGGGAGAGATTCATTTCCTGAATGCCAACGGCTCGGGAAACAACAGTATGTGTGATCCGATTTTTGTGCATGAGGCAGATCTGACCCTTACAGATACGGAGGCGGAACTGACATTCTACGTGGCTTATCCGATTCCCGCGTTCCCGGATCAGGGAACAGACGGAACAGTTCTGGATGTAGTATTTACAGTAGACGGAACAAAGTATGAGGCGGAATCTGATATTACCACAAAACCGGAAAAGGAATTTGATACTACGGCAGCTCTGTTCGGCGTGAACGCAGGAGATGTTCTTCCCACGCAGGTACTTACAGTTACTCTTCCCCGGGATGCGGTGGATGACCTGGAGGCAGGAACTGTATCCGCAAGCGCATATGTGAATGTAGTAATGAATTCTACTCAGAACTTCTTCGTACAGGTAACAGATCTGCAGTCTGCCGGCGGAACACAGACACCGGATGAGGATACCCAGGATATGCAGATTACGGCAGATGTTGAAGAGACAGTTTCCGCACCGTCCTATACGGTAACCGTTCCTTCCTCTGTCGCAATGGGAACACTGAGCGCTGAGCAGAATAACGCAATGGTATATGCGGTGGACGTGAAAGCTTCTGATCTGAACGGCACGCTGTCTGTGACAGCTCCCGGAGAGGGCAGCCTGACAAGCGGAGACAATTCGCTGGCATTTGCCAACAGCTTCGGCACACAGACAGTAAATGACGACACAGCAGGAACAAAGCTGAGCGGAAAGATCAGCGTGTCCGCTGAGGATGTAAAGGCTGCGGCAGCAGGAAATTACACAGGCACAACAACATTCTCCATTACATACGCAGCAGAATAAGAAAAAGCGTCAGTATCAGAATCAGGAATCCTCAGGCAGTCTGTCCGTGAGGATTCCTGTTTTTCCGGGGATGACGCTGGTTGACGGAGGAAACGATGGGAAGAAAAAGAGGAAAGAAAAGATGGGGTCTTCTGCTTCTGGCAGGGATTCTGGCAGCAGTTCCGGCCGGCCCGGCCGTGCAGGCGGAAAGCGGGACTGCAGAGGAAAGGGCCGGTTCCTATACAAAGAGCGGTACGTTCCATATTGACCAGTTCGGTGAATATGATATTGACGCAGACGTAACGGTAACAGACGGAAAGATTACGGATATTACAATTACAGGAGCCAACTTCGGGGGAACTTACGCGGAAGTCAACAAGACGAAACTTGCCTCTGCCATTGAGGGCATGGCAGGAAGTTTTCTGGGGCTTGAAGATACGGATACGGACAGCCTGAAAGAGATTGACGCAGTGTCCGGCGCCACATATTCCTCCAACGGAATTAAGGAAGCGGTGGCGGACGCACTGGGACTGGATCTGTCTGACAGCAGTGCGCCCGCTGTGCCGTCGGAAACGCCGGAACCGGGAACTTATGATGTGACCGCAGCAGTCCGCAGTGATGTGGTAGACCACAGCCTGGTGCAGACGGAGACGGCGGATGCCGTGCTTACGGTAGAGGAAGACGGGCAGATGCGCCTGTCCTACCGGATGGTGTCAGGGACCGATCAGGAGCCTATGTATATTCTCGGGTTCAACGGATATTACACAGACAACGATCCGGAACAGGAACTGACCATGGACGGAGTGGATTACAGCACTGAGGAAAGAAACGGATACACAGTGGTAACGGATGTGTCATTCCCTCTGACCGGGCTGAGTCAGTATTATTACAACAATACTTATATCTATGTGCCGGCTATGAGTAATCTGAACGGCGAGATCAGCGGGATTCTGTTTGAAAACGGCAGGTTCAGCGTAAAGACGATTGTAACAGTGTACTGGGATACGCTGAAAAAGCAGGAAACAGGAACAGACGGGGATGAAAGCACTGAAGAAAAGGATATGGAAATCTCGGCGGATATCGAGGAAGAAACATCCTCTCCCTCCTGTATTGTGTCAGTTCCCTCTTCCCTTTCTATGGGAAAACTGACTGCGGTTTCCGATAATATACAGGAATATGAGATCCGGGTATCCACGGAAAACAGAAACGGAACCGTGACGGTCAGCGCACCGGAGGGCGGGCTTTTGTACAGCGGAGACAATGAGCTGGCCTTTGCCAATGATTTCGGCACCCAGTCTTTTCAGGCAGATGGGACAGAGAGTAAGGGAAGCGATTCAGGGGAAACCGCGCTTTACGGAAGAATTATCATATCCGGGAAGGATGTGGCTGCCGCGGCTCCGGGAAATTATACAGGCGTTACTACCTTTACCATAACATGCGGGGACGGCGGTACGGATCCGGATGATCCGGGGAACACCGGGGATCCGGACAGTCCGGGAGGTACAGAGGATCCGGACAATCCGGGAGAAACAGAAGATCCGGACGACCCGGGAAGCGGCGGACTGGATATTTATAATCTGGAAGACGGCGTCTATTCCATAACCGGCAGAATGGTGAAGACAGATAAGACCACCCTTTCCATGTCTGACAATGCGATTAACCATACCATAAAGCTGACGGTAAGAGATGGAAAGTATTATATTACCCTGGATCTGAAGGGTCTGAATATCAGCGGGCAGCTGGGTTATCTTGGAGGCCTGAAGTACTTCCTCACCGGCTATACCCAGGATCAGTACGGCAATCTGGCGGGAGAGCTGGCAGACGCAGTGGTGGAGTCCTACCAGCTGAATGAAGACGGCACAAGGGTCAGTGACGACTATGGCACAGATTATCCGGATCAGGTGACGTTTGAACTGATTCCGGAAGCTCTGGAAGACGGTTATGCGCCGCTCCAGGTATTTGTGCCGATTATGGAATCCATCGCGGAAGGCGTGGGGACACAGCCGGTATTCCTGGCCCTTGACTGGGACACTCTGGAAGCGGCAGAAGAAGATGACCCGGCCTTCACAGATGATAATGAGCCCGGAAACGGAAACCAGGATGACGGTGATGATGACAGCAGCGGCCTGAACGGCGGCAGCGGATTAGACGGCGGCTCGGGTCTCCCGGGCGGCAGCACTCTGGGAGGGGCATCCCTTGGAGGAAATTCACTGGGCGGCAGTTCACTGGGCGGTTCTTCTCTGGGCAGCGGTCTGTCCTCTGCTTCCAGTGTAAAGACCGGCGATACGTCAGAGGATATCAGAGGATGGGCAGCCCTGCTTGTGATCGGATGCGGGGTTCTTGGAGCCGGAATCCTGGAAAAGAGACGGGGGAAGAAGGAAAGCAGATAGCCCCTTTTAGAGCGGGAAGGAGCTGCGGAGAGTATGCGGCTCCTTTCCGGTTATGAGGAGGCAGCGGGGCGGATCGGGAATATCCGCCTGATTATTCAGACAGAAGACAGGAGAAACGGATGAAAACAGGAAAAAGAATGAAAAAAGTGTTTGCCGGGCTGCTGGCGGCTCTGCTGCTTGCCGTTACGGGCGCAGGAGCAGAGCCGCTTCCGGTAAAGGCGGCCGGCGGCAGTGTGTATACCTGCGTGATTCATCCCTGCTACGCGCATCCGGTTACCGGAGTGATCGAGGATTCCGGCGGGGAGGCGTCTTACGCCACCGGACAGGGCATGGTGGACGGAGCCGTCTATACCACAGGGATTCTGGAGCTGACAGACAGCGGAGAATATTATCTGACGATCCGCATGAGTCTGATGGACTATACTTCCGGGCACAGTTTCTGGGTGCAGAATGTGGGGGATTCCGGCTGGTCCACTCCGGCGCTGGGTGTAACGGGAAACGGAACAGACAGTAATGGAGCAACGGCAGATATCTGCATTCAGGTGCCAAGCGAGAACTGCGTGGTCCGGGGGTCCATGTATGTAGAGCCGATGGGAAGAGACGTAATCTTTTATCTCTATCCCAGTGATTATACCGCGGGAAACAGTACGGATATGAATGCAACAATTGTAACTTCCGCTTCCGGCAGCAGTACATCCGGCGGCAGTTCAGGGAGTTCCGGCGGATCCGGCAGCGGCAGTACAGATACCGGCAGCGGAAATACAGGAACCGGCACAGCAGGATCTTCCCTGCAGGGCGGCAGCTTAAGTTCTTCCAGTTCTGAGGACAGCCAGACTTCAGAAGAAGATACAGGGGAAGCTCCGGCGTTGTCCAGCTCCATTGAAGAGGCGGCAGCGCCCTCCGGGGACAGCGCTGCAGATACGGAGCTGAATGACGCTCAGGGATTAAGTCTGTCTACGGAAGAGCAGGCTTCTGCTTCAGAGACAGACAGCGGATCCGGCGGAAACGGACCGTTTGCCGTTGGGGCGGCGGTTACCATATCCGGCCTGATTCTGATGGGAGCAGCGGCTCTGATCGTATATTTCTTCCGGAAAAACTGGCGGAGATGGGGCGGAGGATATGACGATGATGAAGATTAGGATTACAGAAGAAAAAAACAGAATCTGCAAAGCCCTGGCGTGCACGGCTCTGGCCTGCGGTCTCCTTGCGGGATGTGTGGATCAGAGCGGAGGTGCTTCCGGGCAGACCGGGGACGGTTCCGGGAATCCGGCGGAAAGTGCGCAGACGCTTCTGGAGATTACGGATCCGGAGGAAAAAGCGGCGGTAGAGGCGGCAAAGGCGAAGGTGGCCGCTATGGAGGGAGAGCCCCGGATTATCGCTACGTCACCGGCAACCGCAGAGATCTGTGACCGGCTGGAACTGGATCTGGTGGGTGTGTGCTCCAGCTCCATTTCCAATCTGCCGGAGCGGTATGCGGAAGTGGAAGAAGTGGGTACTTCCATGAGCCCGGATATGGAGGTCGTGGCGTCTCTTGATCCGGACTGGATCCTGAGTCCGGCAAGTCTGCAGTCCGATCTTCAGCCCAAATATGAGGCCATTGATACAGACTGGGCATTTCTGAATTTAAGAAGTGTTCCCGGCATGTACCGTTCCATTCAGGAACTGGGAGAAATCTTCGGACGGGAGGAGCAGGCCCGGGAAATGGCAGATGAGTTCACGGAATTTTATGAGGACTACAGTACCCGGAATGAAGGAAAGGAAAGTCCGAAAGTGCTGATTCTTATGGGACTGCCCGGAAGCTATATCATTGCTACGGAAAATTCCTATGTGGGAAGTCTTGTGGAGCTGGCCGGCGGAGAGAATGTTTATGCAGGAACGGACCAGGAGTTCCTGACTGTCAATACAGAAGATATGCAGTCAAAAGAACCGGATGTGATCCTCCGGGCAGCCCATGCTCTCCCGGATCAGGTAATCGAAATGTTCGATGAAGAGTTTCAGACCAGCGACATCTGGCAGCATTTCACAGCGGTGCAGGAGGGGAGGGTTTATGACCTGACCTATGAGCTGTTCGGCATGAGCGCCAATTTCAATTATCCGGAGGCTCTGGAGGAGCTGCAGCCCATGCTTTATCCGGAAACAGAGGAAGACGCGGCCCAGGCACAGAAGAACAGCGAGAATGCGGCGAAAGCGGCAGAAGACAGCGAGGCCTCGGAAAAGATTGACGAAGAAACGCTGCAGGAGATTACAAAGTAAGGAGGGAAAACCATGAAGGAAGAAAGAGAAAGCCTGCAGGGAAGAGATGAGCCCTGCAGACAGGATCAGATCCGGAAGAAAAGAAAGCACGCCAGGGCGGTCCTGTCCTTTCTGATCATGGCGGCGCTTCTGGCGGTTCTGATCTTTGCTTCCGTCAATATAGGAAGTCTTCAGGTTTCGCCGGGAGAACTGTTCCGGGGACTGTTCATTGAGCGAATGGAAAATGTGGCGGCAATCTATGATCTCCGGTTCCCGCGGATCGTCATTTCCCTGTTCGCGGGAGCGGCGGTGGCTGTTTCCGGCGTGCTGTTTCAGGCAGTGCTGAAAAATCCTCTGGCAGACCCGGGAATTATCGGAATTTCAGGCGGCGCCAGTTTTGTGGCGGTGCTGGTTACGGCTTTTCTGCCGTCTCTTTATTTTTTCACGCCTCTGTTCGCGTTCGCGGGAGGAATTCTGGCCTTCTTTCTTGTATACAGCCTGTCCTGGAAAGGCGGATTAAGTCCCCTGCGTATTATTCTGACAGGTGTAGCGGTGAACGCCATGTTTACGGGCCTTTCGGACGCCCTGAACTCCATGACCGGAGGAAATTCTTCCGGGGTGGCGTCTATTGTTGAGGGAAATATTACCCAGAAGACATGGGAGGACGTGCAGACACTTCTGCCTTATGTAATCGTGGGACTGATTCTTGCAGTTCTTTTTTCAAAAATATGCAACCTGATGTCTCTGGAGGATAAAACGGCAAGAGGACTGGGGGTCAATGTGAATCTGATGCGCATCCTGATTTCTCTGATTGCAGTACTGCTGGCCAGTATTTCTACAGCGGTGGCGGGAGCCATCAGTTTTCTGGGACTGATCGTGCCTCATATCGGAAGAATTCTTGTGGGAAGCGACCACCGGGCGCTGGTACCCTTTTCCATGCTGGCGGGCGCCTTTACATTTCTGCTGGCAGATACCATCGGCAGAACGGTGGCGGCGCCCTACGAAGTGTCTGCCTCAATTATTATGAGTGTGATCGGAGGCCCGTTCTTTATTATTCTGTTAAGGAGGTCAAAGAAGTATGCAGCATGAAGGAAATAAGAAGCCTGCCATGGAAGTGCGGAATCTGTCCTTTTCCTATGGAAAGAATTGGGTGCTTAAGGATACTTCTTTTCAGATAGAGGAAGGAAAGATTACGACGATCATGGGGGCAAACGGATGCGGGAAATCCACGCTGTTTAATCTGATGACCCGGAATCTTTATCCGGGAAAAGGAAATATTTTCCTGCGGGGGAAGAATATTCAGAATCTTGCGCTGAAAGAATTTGCGAGAAAAGTATCTATTGTGCACCAGTACAACTCTTCGGCGGACGACATCACGGCAGAGCGTCTGGTATCCTTCGGCAGAACTCCTCATATGAAACTGATGCAGGGCCGCAGTGAAGCGGACGAGAGACAGATCCGGTGGGCAATGGAAGTAACCAATACAGAAAAATACAGGGACCGGGAGATCAGCTGTCTTTCCGGCGGCCAGCGGCAGAGAGTCTGGATCGCCATGGCGCTTGCCCAGAATACAAAGATTCTGTTTCTGGATGAACCGACCACGTATCTGGACATCCGCTATCAGATCGAGATCCTGAAGCTGGTGCGGAAGCTGAACCGGGAATACGGAATTACCATTATTATGGTGCTCCATGATATCAATCAGGCTATCCACTATTCAGACCGGATTATCGGTCTGAAGGACGGCCATGTGGCGGCAGAGGGAGCTCCGGACGAGATGATTACGCCGGAAAGCATCCGTGAACTGTACGGAATCACACTTGGGGTAACAGAAGTAGAAGGAGAAAAATTTGTGCTGACTGTATGAGGCGCACGGCCGGGGCAGGCGGCTTCTCCGGGAAATGCAGAAATACCATTTCTGCCGGAGTTGTCCGCCGTTCCTTTGGGATGCAGGAAAAAGGAGGTTAATGAAGGATGAACAGGAAAAATCCGCTGCGGATCTTCTGGATTGTGCTGGGATTTATCTGTCTGGGACTGGGCACCTTAGGGATCGTTCTGCCGATTCTGCCTACAGTGCCTTTCTATATGGCAACTGTGTTCTGCTTTGCGAAAAGCTCGAGAAAGCTTCACGACTGGTTTACAGGAACCGGGCTGTATCAGAAACATCTGGACAGCTTTGTGAAACAGAGAGCCATGACAATGGGAACGAAGCTGCGCATTGCAGGAACCGTGACCGTTGTAATGGGTGCGGGATTTATTATGATGAGCAGCGTTCCGGCGGGACGTATCTGCATTGCGATTGTGTGGGTATGTCATCTGATTTATTTTTTCGGAAGAGTCAGAACAGTAAAAACAGAAAACTAAATGAGAAAAAGTATCTAAAAGAAACCTTTTTGAGAATAATTATTGACAAGCATGGCGGGGAATGGTATATCTGATATGCAAATGGTTAGTAAAAGCTAACTGAATGCTGAGAGTTAAAGATATAAACTGAAAATCAATTTTCTCAGAAAGGAACGTGTATATGAAAAAAGAGAAAAAGAATCCCCTGCGGATTATGTGGCTGATTCTTGGATTTCTGGCAATGGGGATCGGAGCGGTGGGAGTTATTCTTCCCGTGCTGCCGACTACGCCATTTCTTCTGCTGGCGTCCTTCTGCCTGGCCAGAGGATCGGAGCGGTTTCACAGGTGGTTTACAGGGACAAAACTGTACAGACGGCATCTGGAGAGTTTTGTCAGAAACCGGGCCATGACGCTGAAGACAAAGTTCAGTCTGCTGATTCCGGCGTCCTGCATGCTGATTCTGGCGTTTCTGGCCATGTCAAATGTATACGGCAGAGTATTTATTATTTTTCTGATTTTTTTCAAATATATCTATTTCTTTACGAAGATACGCACGGTCCCGGCAGGACAGACGGCAGTGCCGGAAGCGAAAGGGTAAGGAGACGGTATATTACTTGAAGGGACAGTCAGATGAAAATGCAGAATATTGAAAAGAAGCGGAAAAAGAACAGTATGTGGTTCTCCGGACCCCGGATGCTGCTGTACCACCCGGTGATGGCTATATGGCATGTGGTGTGCAGTATGAGAGAAAAGAAAAAGCAGAAGCAGGAAGGAATTGTATGATTAAGAAAAGACTGGTGGGACTTCTGTCCCACGCAAAAAAATATATTATATATCAGGTAGTCTGGCAGTGGCTGGCCCTGCTCTGCCAGATTCTGATGATCTACTGCGCGTCTGTCCTTCTGGAACAGGCGCTGTTTTGGGAAGTGACATGGCAGACGGGAGTGCGTTATGGAGCGCTTGTAGTGATCGCCATGGCGCTTCGGTTTATCTGTGACAGGCGGGCGTCTTACGCATCCTACCGGGCCAGCGTGGATGTAAAACGGATCCTGAGAGACCGGATTTACAGTAAGCTGCTCCGTCTGGGAGCGGCGTACCGGGAGAAGGTGTCCACCTCCGAGGTGGTGCAGATGGCGGCGGAAGGAGTGGAGCAGCTGGAAACTTATTTTGGAAAATATCTGTCTCAGCTGTTTTACAGTCTGCTGGCGCCGGTAACTCTGTTTGCGTTGCTGTCTTTTATAAACTGGAAGGCCAGTCTTGTGCTGCTGATCTGTGTGCCTCTGATTCCCGTTTCCATTGTCGCGGTCCAGAAAATTGCAAAACGGCTGCTGAATAAATACTGGGGAATCTATACAGAACTGGGAGACAGCTTCCTGGAGAATCTGCAGGGACTGACGACCCTTAAGATTTACCGGTCAGACGAGAAAAAAGCAGAGGAGATGGACGAGGAATCCCAGCGGTTCCGGCGGATTACCATGAAAGTGCTGACCATGCAGCTCAATTCCACCAGTGTGATGGACATGATCGCCTACGGCGGAGCCGCGGTGGGAATGATTGTGACTCTCTCTGAATTTATGAAAGGAAACTTAAGCGTCCATGGAGCGCTGATGCTGATTCTGCTGGCGGCGGAATTCTTTATTCCTCTGCGTCTTCTTGGCTCCTTTTTCCATATTGCCATGAACGGCATGGCGGCAAGCGATAAAATCTTTGCCCTGCTGGATCTGCCGGAACCGGAGCAGAAATCCGAATGGCTGGACGGCATGGAGATGGATATCGAGTTTTCCGGAGTACATTTTTCCTATGAGGCGGACCGGGAGATATTAAAAGGCGTTGACATGGAGTTCCCGGCAGGAAGTTTTACTTCCATTGTCGGTGCTTCCGGCTGCGGCAAAAGTACGGCCGCCGCAATACTTATGGGTAGAAATCAGGGATATTCGGGAAGTGTGACAATCGAAGGAAAAGAGCTTTCGGATATTCAGGAGGAGAGTCTGATGGACCAGATTACTCTGGTCAGCTACAACAGCTATCTGTTTAAAGGAACGGTGGAGGACAATCTGCGGATGGGCAGTCCGGACGCCTCGGAAGAGGAGATGAAAGAGGCGCTTATGAAAGTAAATCTGTGGGGATTTCTCCAGTCTCAGCAGGGACTGCAGACGCCCATTCTGGAGAAAGGCAGCAACTTCTCAGGCGGACAGTGCCAGCGGCTTGCCATTGCCCGGGCGCTGCTGCATGATACGCCGGTCTATATCTTTGACGAGGCCACATCCAATATTGACGCGGAGAGTGAAGAGATGATCATGGATGTGATTCATCAGCTGGCACAGACAAAGACAATACTTCTGATTTCCCACCGTCTGGCCAATGTGGTGAAGTCCGACCGGATCTATATGATGAAAGACGGATCCGTGGCCGAAAACGGAACCCATGATCAGCTGATCCGGCAGAATGGAGAATACGCGAAGCTGTACCGGTCCCAGATGGAACTGGAGCAGTATGGAAAGGAGGCGGCAGTATGAGCAGCGCAATGACGGCGGCACAGCGGCCAGAGAAGAGAACGGGGCAGTCTGCAAAAAGAAGCTCCCGTAAGAGAAGGAGAGGTATCCGCATTATGGGACAGCTGATCGGGCTGGTCAGACCTCTGCTTCCGGTAATGCTCCTGGCAATTATTCTGGGAACCATCGGATATCTGTGCGCCATTTTCCTTACCATTGTGGCAGGATACGGTCTGATGCATATTCTGCTGGCTCCGGTTATGGAAGCCCTTGGGCTGCAGTTTGACGCGGCTGAAGCGGGAATCCTGCTGGGCGCACAGCCCCGGACATTGTTTGCCGCTCTGATTGTAATGGCTGTAATGCGGGGAATCCTTCATTACGGGGAACAGTACTGCAATCATTTTATAGCGTTCAAACTGCTGGCGATTATCCGGCATAAAGTGTTCGCGGCGCTGCGGAAGCTGTGCCCGGCAAAGCTGGAAGGCCGGGACAAGGGCAATCTGATCTCCGTGATTACTTCCGATATTGAACTGCTGGAAGTTTTCTACGCCCATACGATTTCACCGATTGCCATTGCGGTGCTGACCTCTCTTGTGATAGTTCTGTTTATCGGACAGTTCTCAGTGGCGGCAGGAGTCCTTGCTCTGGCAGGATATGTGGCAGTAGGCGCGGTAATCCCGCTGTTGTTCGGAAGCCGGGGCGGCGGCCGGGGGATGGAATTCCGGAATGAGTTCGGGGAACTGAACAGTTTTATTCTTGATTCCCTGCGGGGACTGGACGAGACAATTCAGTACCGCCAGGGGGAGAAAAGAAGAAAAGAGATGAGGGAGCGGTCCGGTCAGCTGGGTGAGATGCAGAAAAGTCTGAACCGGCTGGAAGCTTCCCAGAGATCTGTGACCAATCTGGTGATCCTTCTGTTCTCCTTTGCCATGCTCTTTCTGATGATCGGACTGAAGCAGTCAGGCAGCGTGGATCTTACCGGTATGCTGGCGGGCACGGTTGCTATGATGGGCTCCTTCGGCCCGGTAACGGCTCTTGCAAGTCTGTCCAATAACCTGAACCAGACCCTGGCCAGCGGAGAACGCGTGCTGTCCATTCTGGAAGAGGAGCCTCAGGTAGAGGAAGTGACGGGAGCCGCCAGTGTTTCCTTTACCGACGCAGCAGCGGACAATGTTGATTTCGCATATGAAGAGGAACAGATTCTGAAAGATTATTCCATAAAAATACCGAAGGGAAAGGTTGTCGGCATCCACGGCGCCAGCGGCTCCGGCAAGTCCACCCTTCTGAAGCTTCTCATGCGGTTCTGGGACGTGCAGGGCGGACAGATCCTGATTTCCGGAAGAGACGTGCGGGGAATTAATACCTCCGATCTGCGGGAAATGGAATCCTATGTAACCCAGGAGACCTGCCTGTTCCACGATTCCATTGCAAATAATATTGCTGTCGGAAAACCGGGGGCGTCCAGAGAGGAGATTATGGAGGCTGCAAAGAAGGCGTCCATCCATGATTTTATTATGACACTTCCGGACGGGTATGATACGGAAGTCGGCGAGCTGGGAGATACGCTTTCCGGCGGCGAGAAGCAGCGGATCGGGATCGCCCGCGCCTTCCTCCACGACGCGCCCTTTATTCTTCTGGATGAACCTACCAGCAATCTGGATTCCCTGAATGAAGGAATTATCCTGAAATCTCTGAAAGAAGGAAAGGGAGATAAGACCGTGCTGCTGGTGTCACACAGAAAATCTACCATGAACCTGGCGGATGTGGTGTATGAGATGGACAGCGGGAGAGTGTCGTAGGACATAAAGGAGGAAAGCAGGCGGAAATAAACTGATAAGTTATAGGAAAGGAAAAAGCTCCGGAGGATTATACTGTCTTCCGGAGCTTTATAAATATCTTTTCAGAGGGATTTGGATACGGTATAATAAACAAGGCTTTACAGACCATGAATGATTTGATAAAACTACTTTTTATATTTATTGTTTGGAGATTATGGACATGGAATATACATATGCAATTGTCTTTTTACTGAATATTCCACTTGTTTTATCGGAATATATCTGCTGTATCATTCTGACATATGCTCTGATAAAGCAGAAACCTTCGCTGAAAATGGCAGGCCTGATGTTTATACCATACTGTCTGATTATCGTTTTGCCTTCTTCAGTATTTTTTATGAAAAACCTGTTCGGCAATGTGTTCTTTGTAGTGATAGTCAGTTTTCTCGAGAGTGCGGGATGGACGCTCGTTCTGCATACCGCATACCGGCTGTGCTGGGAAAAGTCTTTGCTTACCGGGGCAATGACAGTATTTTTGTACGGTACGCTGGAGGAACTAGGAGGCTTTTTTATCCGGGGAAATTTTGATCTGAGTATTCCCGGTGAGCTGATGATGTACATGGTGAGCTCCATAGCAGAAATTCTGCTTCTCGGAATAATTGTATCCGGTATTATATTAAAGCTCCGGCTCCATGAAGTATATAACGGTTTTCTTTCAGCGGACAGAAAAAATTATCTCTGGAAAGCGGTTATTATTCTGCTGCCGGTTCTGAAAATACTGAGTGTTGAGATTGCAAACGAACGCCTGGTGCTGAATAACAGTAATCCGATGATTTCCCTTCTGTTTCTGCTGCTTGTTATGGGGGTTCTGAACGATACATTCCGCTGCGGCATACAGAAGAAACAGCTTCAGGAGCAGCAGGCCAGTCTGGAGCAGCAGAAATTGTATATACAGAGTCTTGAAAGTGTCCAGCGTGATGTGAGAGTTTTCCGGCATGATTTTAAGAACAGGATGGCGGGAATCCGGATTCAGGCTGATGAGGGCGACCTGAAGGCGGTTCAGACATTTATTTCTGAAGTGACGGGAGATTTTGAGAAGAAAATGGGGGAGAAGATATTTCAGATTTCTCAGCTCGGCAATATTCAGGTAACAGAGCTGAAGGGGCTGATTGCTGTTAAAGTATCCGAAATGGAACAGCGGGGAATTCCTTTCCGGCTGGAAGCGCCGGCTGCCATTACAGAGGTTGATATTCCGGCGGGGGATCTGTGCAGGGCAGCAGGGATTCTTCTGGATAATGCGATGGAAGAAACGGAAGCTTTTCTTCAGAAATCCATGGAATCCTCGGAAGATAAAAAGCACTGTAAAGTGACGGCATTGTTTTGTGGGGATGAATCAGGAGTAAGTATTATCATTCGAAATCCGGTTAAAGAACCGGTGCCCCTCTCGAAAATATGGAAGAACGGATATTCTACAAAAGGACCGGGAAGAGGGATAGGTCTTGCAAGTCTGCGGCGCATAGTCGAGTCATATGATAACGTCTCTTCACGGTCATATGAGGAGGACGGCCTGTTTGTTCAGGAACTCAATATCGGAACAGGAGAGAGAAGAATATGATTCCCATATATTTATGTGATGATGAAGCGGCAGTTCGCAGGGAGATAAGAAAAGAACTGGAAAAAGAAATTCTGATTTCCGGTTATGATATGAAGATCATCTGTGACAGCGGCAGCCCGGAAGAAGTGCTGGACGCCGCTGCGAAAAACGGGAAGCGGGGTATTTTCTTTCTGGATGTTGATCTGAAGAATGATCGATATACGGGATTTACACTGGGACAGGCAGTCAGAAAGCTGGATCCGCGGGGCTTTCTTATTTATGTTACAGCTTACGGCGAACTGGCTTTTGATACATTCCGGTATAAGCTGGAAGCGCTGGATTATATTGTGAAAGATGACAGAGAGGAAATGTTCCGGGGCATCAGGAAATGTCTTGAAATTATTAAAGATCGCCTTAAAGAAGAACAGGGAGAGGACGGGGAATATTTTACGGTTAAATTCATGGATACAGTCCGGCATATTCCGGTTGACGAAATTATTTACTTTGAAACCGGCGGAAAAAGCCACCGCATTATTCTGCACGGATTAAAAGAAAATATGGATTTTACGGGAAGCATCCGGGAACTGCAGAAAACCATGAGCGGAAAATTTATGCGTGTACATCGCGCGTATCTGGTAAATACACAGAGGATCAGACTGCTGGATATAAAGGAAATGAAGATTATCTTTACGAACGGGGAAGAATGTCCCTTCTCCCGTAAAGTAAAGTATGAATTGATGAGTCTGCTCAATGCGTAATTTATTCCGGGATATTCAGGCACGAAACGGGCATTTCAGGCAAAAAACCTCCTTTGGTCAGAGTGATATGCAAAAATATAATATCATCTGAATGAAGGAGGTTTTGCAGTATGGCAAAAGAAGCGAAAGTATGGGAAATTATCAGAGAAGCCGGTTTTGAACCGATTGAGAATAAGAGTATTATTGTATCTTATGCTCCGGCGAATTTAAGTGATGCCATTGTCAGATTTCTGGGGGTAAGTACAGAATTTTTTGTCCTGCAGATCTGTCGGGATGAGCTTGTTCTTGTTCCTTTTGGCAGGCTGGACTGGGGCCTGAAAAAAGACGCGGCGCTGGTTATTCCTTTTTCTGAAATTATGGATGTGGAAATAAAAGAAGCAGCGCTGAATTATCACATTACAATCCGGACAGAGAAAGACGTTATAACACTGTCAGCACAGCAGAAAGAACTGAGTGCCCTGCGCAGTTCAGGAATGCTGGGAGGCAGCCTGACTGAGGGAAACTGGCACAGTGAAAATCTGGACAGTACGCTTCAGATGCTTCAGGAAATTGCCGGACACTGATTGCGGTCAGGATGTACTGACTTCTTTTCTTTTTTAGCCGAACGGACTGATTTTTAAAATTAATAAATAATTTAGCCGTTCGGCTCTATTTTGATTACGCTCAGCACAAGGATCTGGTCTATAAGGGATTCCAGTGTATACTCCCGGATATCTGTGCCGCCGATACGGAACGAGCCGCTGTCCACATCCCGGAACCGGGCGATCAGACTGCACAGGGTGGTCTTTCCGGAACCGCCGGGGCCTATAATGGCAGTGGTGGTGCGGTCCGGTATCGTCACGTTAACATTTTTCAGGATCGGTCTCTTATCATAAGAGAAGTCAACATGATCGAAAGAAATATCATGCTTTTTGGGATATACCGGTCTTCCTGTGCTGTCCATTTCCGGGATCTCGTCGATCTGATCCGCATGGTCAATGGAACTTCCGACGATACGCAGCAGGGATACAGCACTTCCTGTTGACTGGATCTGTAAAAAGACTGGCTTAAGCAATAAGATGGGCAATTCCTTACTGGCTGTAAGGGGCATTAACCATAAATATATTGTAGTAGGTAAGATGAAAAAGAATTGCCTTTGCAATAAGGAGGTACTAATGAAACTTTGATTGGGCAGGAATTCAATGCGGTTCCTGCTTTTTCTGCGTTTCCGGATTATTGGAGATGGCCTGAGTCTTGGCCGGACATTTATCCATCTGTAAACACCTGTCCTCTTGAGGTGATTTATACGGTTCCATATGGGCTATTGTCGGCAAAGCAGGCCCAAAATACGTTTAAATATACTATTCGATACAGCATAGAAGTTAAAATCAGAAGGATTTTTCTATAAAGACGTTTTCGCAGGCAATAGTGAAATGGATTTCTTGACAGGTTAGTTTATTCTAACTATAATAAGCTTATAAAACCCTATTTGTATTGTGTGATATTCTGTGGAGCGACAATGAAAAAGTATAAAATAGAGAAAAACACAGTGCAGGAAACGCTGGTCATCCCGTTATATGGACGATGGTTATGTTCGCAGCGGTATCCGCATCTGTTTCAGGATCAAAATGCGGCTGAATTGATGGAACGAATTGATTATGATTTTGCTGAATTGGAGAGAAGGTCAGCCGGACCGCTGCAGGAGTTTGGCGCAATGGAGACAGCGATGCGTCAGAAGGATATGGCGTGGGAGGTAAAAAATTATCTTCTGTCCCATCCAAATGCTGCTGTGATCAACTTGGGCTGCGGTTTGGACTGCACTGGACAGGCCTGCGACAATGGAAGATGTAAAATATATAACATTGACCTGCCGGATGTCATCAGGGTGAGGGACAGGCTGCTTCCGGCGGGAGACTGGTTTTTGATGCTGCCGGCAAAACAGCAGTAAAGCTGATGCTGAAAACATGGGTGAAACAGGCAGACATCCAGGATGTGCGAGCCTATTTTGCAGTGGCACATGCAGAGGAGGAGCTGGGCGACTGGGCAGAGAATTCAGAGGTTTCCAGACGCGGATATATGGAGGGGTATCAGAAACTGGCTGATCCTTTGCCCGGTGATGGCTTTGCCCTAGGCAGGGCTGGGAGTATTGTTGATACGCCTATAGTAACGAGGATTAAATCTGTTGAAAAGGAAAGAAGGGTACTTATGACTGATCAGCGTGGCAAATCTCAGAATGTAATCCACCTTGGCACTCACGGTGAAGACTATGGAAGCTGGATGTCAAATCCGGTGTTTTATATGGTGGGCGGGCTGACGGCCCTGGCAGCGCTGCTGGCGGTACTGTCATTTGCTGTGTTCCATATTTCTGCTCTGGGCATCCTGTTTATGATTATCGTGGCCGGGCTTCTGGCGCTTCTTGGCTGGATCACATGGATCCGGCGGCAGTATGCCTTTGGCGGAGGCGGCATGATGGAGCGAGTACACCAAACTATACTTTCATATCTGGATTATGACGGAAGTGGTACACTGCTGGATGTAGGCTGCGGCTCAGGGGCATTATCCATCCGCGCAGCTCTGACATGGCTGGAGACAAAGGTTGTTGGAATTGATTACTGGGCTGCAGTTTACAATTACAGTCAGGCTCTCTGCGAGAAAAATGCAGCCAGTGAAGGGGCAGGGGACCGGTGTACTTTCTGCCATGGCGATGCCAATAAGCTGGATTTCCCGGATGGATTTTTTGACGCTGTGGTGAGCAATTATGTTTATCACAATATTGCCGGGGCGGATAAACAGGAACTGCTGCTGGAGACACTGCGGGTGCTGAAAAAGGGCGGTGTCTTCGCCCTCAACGATGACATGAAACCGAGGATGTACGGGGATATGGAGACGTTTGCGCAGCAACTCCGGGATATGGGATACGAGGAAGTGCGCCTGATCGACACCGCCAGAGAGGTATTCGGCTCACACCGCCGGGCGGCCATGATGATGCTGGGTGAGTCGAGGATGCTGGTGGGAAGAAAGTGAGGTGGGATTATGTCTGGATTTGGTACGGTGGAAGATACGATGTTTATCCCTATGCTGGGAAGGATTTATGCCAGTGAAATGCACCCGCAAATTTTATATGATAAAAAGGCGCTTTCATTAAAAGAAAAGCTGCCTTCCGGGCTGATGGAAAAAGGAAAACAGAGCCAATATACGCTGCTGGCTTCTGCATCCCGTTCTGCCAATATGGACCGGCATATTCGGGATTTCCTGAAGCGCAGGCCGGATGGCGCTATCGTGCAGCTGGGGTGCGGTCTGGAGACAACGTATGACCGAAATGATAATGGGCAAACCCGCTGGTATGCTGTGGATCTTCCGGATGTGATCGAATACCGGCGCAGGCTGTTGCCGGAACCGGAGCGGGAAACGTATCTTGCAGCGGATGCTTTTTCAGACAGATGGCTCAGACAGCTCCGAAAGGACATGCCGGATACGCATCTTCTGGTTACTGCAGGAGGCCTGTTTCATTACTTTCAGGAGGAGAAAGTTTTTGGACTTCTTCATATGATGGAAGATTTCGGGAATATAGAGATTGTGTTTGACACAGTAAATAAAAGCGGTGCAAAAATGCTGCAGAAGAAATATATGAAACAGATGGGCCACGAAAATGCCCGGATGTTCTTTTATGCGGAATCGGCGGATGCTCTGGTTTCCGCCTTGGGCGGCAATGCCAGAGTGTTGGCGGATGAACCGTACTACGGGTTTATCAAACGAAACGGGTTAAAATTGATTACAAAAATCAGCATGGATGTCTCGGATCGGTTTGGAATGGTCAAAATGATCCATCTGGCATTGGGAGACTGACATTATGATTTAGGAGAACGAGAAGTTTTTATGTGAGACTGAAGGTGAAGTGAATATGATAATCATTATAGAGAGCCTGATCGGAATCCTGTTATTCACAACCCTGATCGTGCCTCTGACACTGAAAAATCCCCTCACATCAGTGGGGGATTATCCCCCGGCCATACGGGAGAAATGTATCGAATTGGGATTGATCGAGAAAAGAGAACAGCGTTTTACCAGGGCGGACATCATTCGGAAGGGAGCCGCCCTGCTTGTTTTTGTGTTCGCCTTCACTTTTATCCTGAAACAGTTTAATGGAGCAGATACGTTCTGGGAAGGATTCCGGGATTCCTATGTGATCTGGCTGATTATTGACTGGTATGATGCTCTTGTTCTTGACTGCCTCTGGTTCTGCCATTCCAAAAAGGTAAGGATACCGGGGACAGAGTATATGGAAGAATACAGGGATTACAATTTCCATATCAGGCAGTCCTGCATTGGCATGGTTCTTGGACTGCCCGCCTGCCTTGCGGTGGGAGTAATTACAGCCATCCTCTGACAACCGGCAAAACGTTTTATTTTCCTTTCGTATCATCTTTTATCATCGTGTTCAGGACTATGCATTCCCGTCAGGATATTAAAACTTAAAAATAAAAAGAAATATCAATAAATAACAGAAAATACATTGACGAATTCATACCCGGAATATATGCTAAAATAGTTGAATGTTAAGGGAATTCAAATCATGAGGTGAGAGCATGGAAGAAAGATGAAGGTTATGCATTATCAATGCGTTTGGGGAGCATGTGCCGGGAATTCAATTTACGAAATAAACAAAATGCTTAAGGAAAGTGGTATTGCACCGCTTGGGAGTGACAAGAGTTTGATGTAACCGGGAGAGAGGAAAAGGCTATCTCAAAATATAATTGATGTTAGTAGCCGGATTATGGAGGCATTAGGTTATGCAGAAAATCGATAAAACAGATACAATAAAAACGATCTTGAGCGGTCGAAAATACACGGTGGATTATTTCCAGCGGGAATACCGGTGGGGGCAGAAACAAATTGAACAGATGCTCTCGGATTTCCAGAGTACATTCGAGGAATATTATGATCCCGATGATCACGATACTCCAGAGGAAGTCATGAATTATGGCTTTTATTATATGGGCTGTATCATCTGTACCGGTGGTTCCGTTAAGAAAATCATCGATGGGCAGCAACGTCTGACTTCGTTAACTCTTCTTCTGATTTATCTGAATAATCTTCAGAAAGAGACTGTCAAAGATGAGGATTTACTGGTTCCGCTGGACGATATGATTTATTCAAAAGCATTCAGCAAGAAGAGCTTTAATATCGATGTGGCTGACCGTGGTTCCTGTATGCAGGCGTTGCTTCGGAATGATAAAACTTATGTTCCGGAAAATGAGAGCTCTCATAATATGCTTGAACGATATCAGGACATTGAGGGTATATTCCCGGATGAGCTCAAGGGAGAAGCCCTTCCTTTTTTCATAAACTGGCTGATAGAGAAAGTGATTCTTCTGGAGATCGACACGCCGTCAGATGATGAAGCACATACAATTTTCCTGACGATGAATGATCGCGGCCTGAGCCTGAACAGTGCTGAAATGATGAAGGCGTTTATCATTCAGCAGGTTTCTGAAGCAGATCGTATTAATGTCAACCGCCAGTGGCAGAACAATATTAATCGAATTAAGAATGCTTCCTCATATGATACGAGCGGCATGGTAAACACGCAGGATGTAGATTTCATCTCTACCTGGCTCCGTGCCAAGTATGCAAATTCCATGCGCGAAACGAAACGCGGAGCGAAAGACGAGGATTATGAACTTCTCGGCGATAAGTTCCATACGTGGGTGAGAAATCATGCACGGTCAGAGATGGGGCTTATTAAGCAGAGAGATTATAAAGATTTCGTACTTACCGAAATGAGGCGTGTTACGGATATCTATCTTCGAATGAAAGCGTACAGCAGCAAACTTACAACTCACTTCGAGGAAGTTTTTTATAATGCGAACCGGGACCTTACATACCAGACTATGCTTACGATAGCGGCCATAAGGAACGATGACACAGAAGATATCATTGAAAGGAAAATCCGTATGACAGCAAAGTTTGTCGATGATTTTGCCACTATTCGCATCCTGAACTCCAAGAAGGTCAATTGGAACACGAACAAGTATCTGCTTTTCCACGTGATGCAGGACATCCGAAACGAGGACTGCAAAACTATCGGTATGGTCTATGTGAGAACTCTGAGACGAATGGATGTATCCATAGAGGGGATCACCCGGTTTAGCCTGAACCAGTTCTCCGGACGATATATGCTTCATATCCTCGCACGTTTTACATCCTATGTGAATGTGCTCATGGGGAACCCCTCGCATTTTGAAGAGTATGTAGACCGGAAACGACAGGGAAATACCTACGATGTAGAACATATTCTCCCAGATAAATACGATGATTACGCAGACAGCTTTGCGGATTACGATGATTTTGAATCCGCCAGAAATCAGATCGGGAACTTGATTCTCCTGACGCGCGACAAGAACAGAAGTTATCAGGCAATGAAATATACAGAGAAAGTTCAAAAGTATAGTGGTGACAATATTCTTGCGCAGGCACTGAACGAGACTGCATATACGAATAATCCAAAGTTCCTTGCTGTCGTCAATGAATATGGATTCCAGCCGATTCAAAATTTCAGTAAGCAAAGTATTGCAGACCGCGCTAAGATTTACATGAGGATGGCAAGTGATATCTGGAATCCGGACGATATAAAGGAAATTGCCGGTGGGTGGACGGATGATGAGGAAAAAGGATTTTTCAAAAACGAAAAAGGTCGTGAATTCACTGTTGGATATGCCCAACGCAGCTGGCCGGATGCTTTGAAGTATGGATTCCTGTCCGCA
This sequence comes from uncultured Ruminococcus sp., assembly GCA_900553885.1. Lineage (GTDB taxonomy): Bacteria > Bacillota > Clostridia > Lachnospirales > Lachnospiraceae > Mediterraneibacter. Next base: position 2,817 of record USFD01000029.1, on the reverse strand, counting down.
AACCTCGGCGGCAGCGGAAAGTCCATCTACAACGTGCAGGTAGGTGACACAGTTTATTGCCACATTGCCGGTTATGGATTCGTAGGGATTGGTGAGTGCACTTCAACAGCAACTCCGATGAAAAACTTTAAGGTGATGGTTGATGGCACACAGATGCCTGTAGCTGATGCGCCGTGGGCTTCAGAAGATGCTAAGAAAAAACTTGATCCGAAGAAGGAAGTGTTTATTGGAATCGCATGGAAGAAATATGTGACTGATATTGCTGACGGCTACTGGGAAAAGGGAATGACCTCCGTTCCGCTTGTAGCGTATAAGATCAACGATAAGACTACACATCAGAAAGTCAGAGAACATTTTGGATATGCAGAGGATGCCGATTAAACCTTTCAGCGTTTACAACTACAGTCAGGCCCTTTGCGAGAAAAACGCTGTCAGTGAAGGCGCTGTAATTCAGCACTGTGTTCCAGAAAATGTATCATTTCATCCAGCCTCTTTTCTTCAGCTTTCAGATACGAGATATGATAGTGGATGGTAAGCTCCGGATCCGTCAGGGGAACCAGCACACGATCAGCACCATCATTGCGGTAATGCCGTACGATTTCTGTCGTGGTTGTGATGACTTCAGGATCTTTTATCATCTGGCTGAATAAGAAGTAGTCTGTCGTCCTGGTTATATTGAGCTGTCCTTTTAATGAATTCCAGAATGGCGCCTGTACTTTGTCAAAGGTACCATTCAGAATAAAAAGCAGGATTGAACCGATCCGTGGATCTCTGACCGACAGACTGCTCTCGCCTGCAAGAGGATGGGAGGCGGATACAGACAGGTAAATTCTCTCCCGGATAAAAGACCTGCTGATGATATCCGGGGCGTCCAGACGGCCGGATGAGATCAGGATATCATACCGGCCGCTGCGCAGAAGCGCCGTCTCGTCAACGGGCATCGTATAATAGCTGTACTCAAACTGACTGCTGACCATGGACAGTTTGGGGATACAATACCATAAAGGTCCCTGATCGCAGAAGCCGAGACGGATGCTGGCGTTTCTGCGTGCATATTCATTTAATTCTGTTTTTAACTGGTCACTCTGCGACAGAATCGCGTTCGTATATCGCAGAGCGATTTTCCCCGCTTCATTCAGCCGGATTCTGTTGCCTGCATGTTCAAAAAGTGGAAGACCGAGTTCCTGTTCCAGCTTCTTTATGGCTGTACTCAGTGCCGGCTGGGAGATGTGCAGTTCTCTGGCGGCCAGTGAAATTGAGTTCTTTTCTGCAACAGTTTTAAACTGTTTCAACTGTGTGAGTTCCATTACAATATCCCTTCTTACCATAAAATATTTTTATACTTGATTAAACAGAATAAACTGTATTTAACGTGGATTCTGAATTATTATAGTATAAAAGAAACAGAAGTTCAATTTATCGGGAAAGGATGGAGGCAAAATGAATAATTTAGGTTTTGGAATGATGAGACTGCCTGTGCTTTCAGGCGCGGCAGATTTTGATTACCCGCAGCTTGAGCAGATGGTGGATGAATTTCTTGCAAACGGGTATACGTATTTTGATACCAGTTTTGTATACCATGAAGGAAAAAGTGAGGAAGCGGTCAGAAAAGCACTGGTGGAACGACATCCGAGAGAGTCGTATACCGTGGCGACGAAATTTCCTACATTTAATCAGATCCCGGAAGACCAGATCGACGGGATCTTTGAGACTCAGCTTTCCAATCTGGGAGTAGACTATATTGACTATTATCTGCTCCATAATATTCAGACAATCAATTATGACGGCATAGACGGGAAGGGCGGTATTGTCAAGGCTACCCATCTCTTCGAACATGCGGAAAAATGGAAAGAGGAGGGGAAGATCCGTCATCTGGGATTTTCCTTCCACTCGTCTGCAAAGCTGCTGGATCGGGTGCTGAGCGAACACCCCGAAGTGGAATTTGTTCAGATTGCAGTAAACCCGATCGACTGGGACAGCGAGCTGGTACAGGCAAAAGAATGTTATGAGGCAATACGCAGACACGGGAAAAAAGTTGTGATTATGGAAGCAGTCAAAGGCGGCGGCCTGGCAAAACTGCCGGAGGAAGCAGAAGCCGTTCTGAAGAAAGAGAATCCTGATGCGTCCATCGCTTCCTGGTCCCTGCGTTTCTGTCTGGAACTGGAGGATGTGATCGCCGTGCTTTCGGGAATGAGTACTCTGGATCAGGTAAAGGATAACATAAAGACGAGTAAACAGTCCCTTCCGTTATCAGATGCTGAGAGGGCAGCGCTCCACAGGGCAATGGAGATCTACCGGGAGAGTGCGCCGGTGAAGCAGAGCGAGATTGATCAATATAAAGGCCTCCTGTATCATGGAGTTCCGGTGACCGCTGTCCTCCAGGCATACAGTATCTGTCAGATCCAGCCGAATCCCGGCTTCTCAGATGACAATAATTATTTGAAAAATACATTCGCCGAAAAAGCGCATCTGGATCTGTTTAAGGATCTGCTGGAACAGAATGTCATCACCGCAGACGGAAAGGACATAACAGAGCTGGTAGAGACGGCGGTAAAATGGCTGAAAGAGAATTCATTCTGAAGCAGGATGTATCAGACATAAAAAGAATAATCGATTCGGATGGCCGGAGGCCATCCGAATGGTAAAGAAGAGAAAATAAGAAGTGCAGGAAGTACATTTGAGGGATGCCTATGTTTATCTATTTTTTACAGTATATTTGCTGTCATATCAGTCTCAAAACTTGATCAGAGTATTTATAGTTTCAAAACTGGCATTCTATAAATAGGAATCAACCTGAATTTTATAGACGTTTTGCAA
>USFD01000028.1 GCA_900553885.1 uncultured Ruminococcus sp. | reverse complement strand
AATCGAACCCGTGTTACCGCCGTGAAAGGGCGATGTCTTAACCGCTTGACCACGGGGCCATTATGCGGCCGCTGCTTCTGCAGTGACCGTGTTATATATTAACATAAGCGTTCTATAATTGCAAGCTTTTTTTTACGACATTTTCATTTCCTGAAATGAAAGATTAAATTCGCCGGAGGACGGGATGTCCGAAAAGCCCTTGAGGCATAAATCATTTCCCGCGGGATATTCCGCATTCTGTATATGCAATCTGTATCCGTCAGGATGCATGTCAGGAATTTCCGGCAGTATCTGCGCTTCAATATCAGTAATTCCATGACCTGTATTTGGATAGAACTGCGAATATACAAAGTCTGTCAGGAAAAGTGCCGTAACAGCAATACAGACGGGCCGAAGCATCTTTGGATTGATCCGGTTTATAATATTATCGATCAGCGGCGCCAGAATATAGACTACGGCGATGCCGCCCAGGCCGAATGCCAGGAGCCCTTCGGCACAGATCCTTCCATTCAGATTCAGAAAATATCCACTGTAATCCCACCATTTTTTTCCTCCGGTAGTAAATTCCATAAAAACAGAGGTCATATATTCCAGAAAACCGCAGAGGACAATGGCTGTAAAGAACTCGATCACAGGATGTCTGCGAAGTCGGTTCAGAATCGTAAGGATAAGTACGGAGCCCAGGCCATATATTGGAAGCCAGGGCCCGTGGAGAGCGCCACGGTTTACAAAGGTACCGTACGTAATAAGATGCATCGCCACTTCCCAGAGCCACCCGAAGATTGCCAGTCCCAGATAAATTACAATCAGGGACCACATGGAATAACAGCGCATGTAGTTGAGGGAGTCCACCAGCCGGCGGCGGCTGTCCTCGGGAACGGGAGAAAGCCGTACAGGGTAAGCGCTGCCGTCTGCATCATCCATCAGTTCCTGGAATCTGATCCATGCCGCCTGACGGCTTTCATACTGTTTTTCTTTTGCGCGTGCAAAAAACAGTACGCCGAAATTCCGTGCAAAGAACGCCCGCCAGCCGGTGAGTCCGCCTGCTGCGTCCGCAGGTTTTTTCATTACTGCGATTACATCTGCGTATTTTTCTTCTATAAGCGCCGGCTCCGGTTTTTCATACAGGTATGTGTCATTCAGAAGTTCTGCGCCTGGTATGGCTTTTTCCAGGGCCGCCGCCCGGATCTGTTCGTAATATTGTGTAAAAACAGCTGTTTTGTACGGGTTTGTGTAAAGTACGTTAAACAGACCGAAGGTGAGAAGCCCCAGGATCTGCCAGCCCAGGAAAGAAAGCTCCAGGATAAAGCATTCCCATTTATGTCCCTGCATGATCCTGCGTGACAGAGTTACAGCGTCCCGGCCGCTCATATCCGGATTTTCCGCGGCGATATACGGAACCATGAAATAGGAATAGCGTTTAATAAAGATGCCTCCTATGGTCAGACACCAGAGCGTGTAATAAACATACCTTACAAACATAATACGGGAGGCTTTCAGCCATTTTTTTATTCTCAGCAGAAAAAGGAACCGCTGAGGTGTTACTCTGCTGTAATTGAGCCCTTCCAGAAAGATACGCCGCATAATTACAGGATATGTATTCTGGATGAGAAACCAGAACAGGAAAAATCCCAGCTCGCCGACAAGAATCAGGAGAAGGATGCCCAGATTTTCGGATCCTGTAATGGAAGTAATGGCAGCAACAGCAGATACGACGATGGAACCGGATGAAACAGAATTTATCAGCCCGGAAAGCATGCCGCGGCTCCGGCCGAACATAGGATTCCCGTCTTTTGACTGTTCAATGGCGTTCTGTTTGATCTGTTCTGACAGCTGCCGGCTGGATGAAGCATCATGCTCCGCTATGTTCATAAGAATATCTTCCCATGCTATGCTGCGGCGCTGGGAAGGCGGCGGTGTTTCGGTCTCTGGCTCTGAAAAGTCCGCAGGAAGCTCATAGGAACGAATGATAGTAAAGGTCAGTGAACTGCGGAATTCCGAGGCAAGAAATGCCGCTGCAAGGCAGGCGGCGGCAAAGATCAGATAGTGCTTTTTCAGGGACCGCCGGCCTTTCTGTTTCATTTCTTTTCTTGTAAGCATTTGTACATCAGAGCTGAAGAATCAGCCTGTTATCCTCCTTTCTGTCTGCACTGAAACAGAGCAGAATTTCCCGGATATATGGCAGAAATATATGTACTGCAGTCCGGAAAATGTCTTCTATAGTATAAACAATTCAATTCTTCATGGCAATGATTTTTCCCGGAAAAATACAGACAGTAAAGCAGGAAAAAACTGCCGGCAGAAAAAGCGCAAAGAGAAAGAACCGGGAAGCAGCGGTGAAAGGCGGCAGTACTGTATCGTCACAAACTGGCCCGTTGCGCTGTATCACGGTTCTTTCTATATAAATGTTTTTATTTCTTTTTCAGCCTGGTTTTCTTTATTTGTACCATACCTGAGCCTCATAAGGCCTCAGAGTCCACTCTCTGTTTTCCGGAGTGTTTTCCCCGCTGTAATTACCGGTCAGCCTTGTAAATCCGCTTACGTCAGGGGCGTCTTTCCAGCAGTATTCTCTGCCGTAGAAGTTAGCCGCTACGATCAGCTCATGGCCGTCATATGTTCTCCGGTAAGCGAATACAGACGGATCTGATTCAGCCAGAGGTTCAATATCACCGAAAGCAATCACATCGATTTCCTTTCTCAGAGCGATAAGCTTCTGATAATAGCGGAAGATGGAATCAGGATCCTCAAGCTGGCTGGCTGCATTTATTTTCGGATAGTTACTGTTCACACCGATCCAGGGCTCTTTGCTGTCTGCAGATGTGAATCCGGCGTATGCGGAAGCGTTCCACTGCATGGGGGTACGTCCGTTATCCCGGGAGTGTATCTGGATGATACGAAGGGCGTCTGAAGCAGACAGTCCTTTGTCCTGCAGAATCTGATAGTGATTCAGGCTTTCCACATCCTTAAACTGGGAAATCTCAGTGAAGTCTGTGTTTGTCATGCCGATTTCCTCTCCCTGATATACATAGGGAGTTCCCCGCAGGCAGTGAATAATTGTAGCCAGCATTTTCGCGGACTCTTTCCAGTATTTTCCTTCATCTCCGAAGCGGGATACTACTCTGGGCTGATCATGATTGCACCAGAATACAGCGTTCCATGCATTATGCTCTGCCATTTTCGTCTGCCACTCGAAAATGATCTTTTTCAGCTTCCCGAAATCCGCAGGTACAAGCACCCACTTTTCATTTCCCATAAAGTCTACTTTCAGGTGGTGGAAACTGAATACCATGGACAGCTCTCCGGTGTCAGCTCCGGCATACTGGTAGCAGTTCTCTATGGAAGTACTGGACATTTCTCCGACGGTAAGAATTTCCGCATCGGTACCAAATGTCATATCGTGAAGTTCTTTCAGATATTTATGAATATTGGGGCCGTCTGTGTAATATTTTCTTCCGTCCCCGGTTTCGTCATCTTCAAAGGCGCCTTTGCTGATCAGGTTGACTACGTCGAAGCGGAATCCGCGGACGCCTTTGTCCATCCAGAAACGGACGATTTTCTGAATCTCTTTCCGGACATTTTCATTATCCCAGTTCAGGTCAGCCTGTGTTACATCAAAGAGATGAAGATAATATTCGTCAAACTTTTCCACATACTCCCAGGCATTCCCGCCGAATTTGCTTTCCCAGTTTGTGGGAGGCACCCCGTTGCCTTTCCCTTTGCGGAAGAAGAAGAAATCTTTGTAATAGGGATCTCCTTCCATTGCCTTCCGGAACCATTCGTGGCGTGTGGATACATGGTTGAACACCATATCAAACATCAGGCCGATGCCGCGCTTTTTCCCTTCGGCGATCAGCTCTTCCACATCTTCCATTGTACCGTATCTGGGATCGATATTGTAATAGTCCTCTACATCATATCCGTTGTCATTCTGGGGAGAAACGAAAAACGGAGTCAGCCAGATATAATCAACGCCAAGTTCTTTGATATAATCCAGCTTTTCAATTACGCCCCGGAGATCTCCCAGCCCGTCTTTGTTTGTGTCACAGAAGGATTTGGGATAAATCTGATAAACAGTGCTTTTTCTAAAATCTGCGTTCATATAAAAGGGCTCCTTTCTTTTTGGGTCTGTAAGTCTAGTTCCAGGTAATAACCGGTGTCTCTCCCGCTACGGCGTTCATTCCTGAGTGCATGGTAAGACCTTTGGCATTTCCTTCAGATGTTACAATGAGCATAGTTGTGCAGGGATGTCCTGCTGCTTTTATCTTTTCCGGATCGAATCGGATCAGATCCTGTCCTGCTTTTACATGCTGGCCTTCCTTAACCAGAAGTTCGAAACCGTCTCCGCCCATATCTACTGTGTCGACGCCTACGTGAATCAGAAGTTCGATTCCATTTGCAAGAGTCAGTCCGCAGGCGTGGCCGGTATCTGCCATAATAACGCTTACATCACAGTCCGCAGGCGCTTTTACAACTGTGCTGGACGGCTCGATTGCAAGTCCGTCTCCCATGATTTTCTGAGAGAATACATCATCCGGAGCCTCTGTAACCGGCATTACTTTTCCGTCAAGGATAGATTTCAGTTCTTTTACATCTGCAGCAGCACTGTTTTCATCTGATGTATCCGAAATGTTGCTTTCGATTTCAGCAGCCTGTGCGTCCTGTGCAGCTTCAGCGGCATCCGCAGCTTCTTTCCCGTAGCGTTCTTCTCCGGAAAGTCTTATCTTTCCTACAATAAGCGTGAGGGTGAACGGAATCACAATTGCCACAACCATTGCAAGAAGGAAGATCAGATAGTCGTCGGACTTGATGGACAGAATACCCGGCAGTCCGCCTACGCCGATACTCAGCGCCTCCACACCGAATCCTACGGAAATCATTGCCGCGAAGCAGGAACCGATCATACCGCAGACAAGCGGAAATACATATTTTAAGTTAACACCGAAGAGAGCCGGCTCTGTTACGCCCAGGTAACAGGAGATGCAGGCAGGAACATTGACCTGCTGAGCTTTTTCATTTTTCTTCTGAAGAACAGACATAGCCAGTACACTGGAGCCCTGTGCGATATTGGAAAGCGCGATCATGGGCCACAGGATTGTCGTCTTCGGCGGAATCGCCAGAAGCTGTGAGTCAATTGCATTTGTCATATGGTGCAGGCCGGTCATAACCAGCGGTGCATACAGCAGACCGAATACTGCCGCAAACAGGAATCTGACATTAGAGGTAAGGCCCATATAAACAACATTACCAATGGCATCTCCGATCGCCCAGCCGATGGGTCCTACGATTGTGTGGGCAATAATAACTGCCGGAACAAGGGAACAGAACGGCACGACGATCATACTGATGACTTCCGGACAGATCTTCTTAAAGAATTTCTCCAGATATACAAGGACGAAGCCGGCCATCATTGCCGCAATAACCTGTCCCTGGTAACCGATCATGTCTACTTTGGCAAATCCAAAATCCCAGTAGGGAATGTCAGCGGCTTTTGTTGTGGATACGCTGAAGCCGTTAAGCAGCTGGGAAGATACCAGTGTCAGACCCAGGATAATACCGAGGATCTGAGTTGTTCCCATCTTTTTGGTAATAGACCATACAATACCTACCGGCAGCAGGTGGAAGACGGCCTCACCGATCAGCCAGAGGAAGTTATAGGTTCCTGACCAGAACTGGGAGATATCAGCAAGACTCTGGGTTCCGTTGTTGAAGAAATTAATTTCTCCGATAACATTTCTGAGACCGAGTACAAGACCGCCGCAGATAAGGGCGGGAATCAGGGGGGCGAAGATTTCACCCAGCGTTCCGACAATTTTCTGCGCAATATTCTGGTTGTTTTTGGCAGCGGCTTTTACTGCATCCTTGCTTACGCCTTCGATACCGGCATATGCGGTAAACTCATTGTAAAAGACGGCTACGTCGTTTCCGATGATAACCTGATACTGACCCGCCTGGGTGAAGGTGCCCTTTACACTGGGCAGATCTTCAATCGCCTTTTCATCTGCTTTTTTCGGGTCTACAAGGACGAATCTCATCCTTGTCATGCAGTGGGAGACTGCCTGGATGTTTTCTTTGCCGCCGATCAGGGTCAGCAGCTGTTTTACATCATTCTCATACTTTCCCATGTTTTCTCATCCTTTCCATGACTTCTTTTTCGAGGGTTTTCCTGAAATAAACCGCACTTGTTTGAACAACTTAAAAATAACATGCTTGTTTAAACATGTCAATTGATTTCGGAGAAATTATCTTGATTTTTTTCCGGTGTCTTTCTATAATGAAAACGAATGTTTAAACAAGAAGGTGAACGGCTATGCCCAGAGCAAAATATGACAGGATTTACAGAGATCTGAAAGAAAAAATAGAGGCGGAACAGTATCTTTATCAGGAAATGCTTCCCTCGGAACATGTTCTGGTTGAACAGTACGGATGCTCCCGCAATACTGTGCGCAGGGCACTGGCAGAACTTGCTGCAGAAGGCTATGTCCAGCCTATGCAGGGGAGGGGTGTGCGCAACATTTATCAGCCGGTTGATCAGAATGCATATACGGTAGGCGGAATTGAATCTTTTAAAGAAGCGTCGGAGAGGAATCAGAGAGAGAGTATTACCAGGGTGCTGCAGTTTTCCGGAATTACGGCAGATGCCAGAATTGAGAAGAAAACAGGGTTTCCCCGGGGAACAGAGATCCTCTATATACAGAGGCTCCGTATCCTGGACGGAAAGCCGCTGATTCTTGACCACAATTATTTTTTAAGGGAACTTATGCCGGAACTCACTCCGCAGATTGCGGAAGGTTCTGTCTACGAATATCTGGAGGACGAACTGGGGATGAATATTGCTACCAGCAAAAGGACGCTTACCGTAGAGCATGTCACCCAGGTGGATGAGAAATACATTGATCTGAACGGCTATAACTGTATGGCGGTCATTACAAGCCAGACATACAATGATGAGGGGATACAGTTCGAGTATACACAGTCCAGACATCATCCGGATTATTTCCAGTTCCAGGATGTGGCTGTGAGAAAAAAATCAGGGATTATGGAGGGCTCCCTGAGAAGGGAGCTGAAACTGGCGGGAGCATAGAAGAAATGCCCCTGAGAGAAAATCAGAGATGGTACATACCGGTCAGAGCATTACGGAAGGCGGGAGTCAGAACCCGCCTTTTTTCTTTATGATATAGATCGGACGTTTTTTACTCTCCATATAATCCCTTGCAATATACTGCCCCAGAATTGCGATAAAAAACATCTGAATACCGCTCAGGAAGAACAGCAGACAGATTATCAGAGTAAGCCCGGGCAGGCTGTGCCGGATTATCAGTGTAACGATTCCCAGGATAAAAGCGGCGGCAATCAGAAGAAATCCTGCGGTTCCTGCCATAGTGGCCGGCGCGGAAGAGAAGGAAAGTATGCCGTCCAGGGCATATCGGAACAGGGAACGGAATGTCCACTTTGTTTCTCCTGCCGCCCGCTCTACATTATGAAAAGGAATCCATTTTGTATCAAATCCTACAAAGGAAAAAATCCCTTTCATATAGCGGTTATATTCTTTGAGTTCCAGAATGGAGTCAGCCATGGTCCGGTTCATCATCCGGAAATCTCCCGCGCCGTCGGTCATATCCAGGCGGCAGAGGCGGCCGATTATTTTATAAAATGCATGGGAAAGAAAATTGCGCATATGTCCTTCTCCCTCCCGGTCTTCTCTGAGTCCGGCACAGCAGTCATAGCCTTCATTTTTTACCACATTGTACATTTCCTTTAAAAGTTTCGGGGGATGCTGCAGATCTGCGTCCATAAATACACAGTAATCGCCGGATGCGTTCTGAAGTCCTGCATACATGGCTGCTTCTTTTCCGAAATTTCTGGAAAAGGAAATATATTTGCACCGGTCGTCTGCCAGGGTCAGATTGTGCAGAATTTCCGGCGTGCGGTCCCGGCTTCCATCGTCCACAAATATAAATTCACATTCCGCATCTGTAATATCCTTTACTGCTGCAGTAGTTTCCCGGTAAAATGCAGACAGCACTTTTTCTTCATTATAGCAGGGTACGATAATACTGATTTTATCCATGACAGATCTCCTCCTTTTTAAAGACTCCATATTTACAGAACACGTAATTTCCTACTACGGTTATCACGCTGACCACCAGTTTTGCCGGCAGCGGCAGAATATACAGATAGTCAATCAGCAGCCAGAGCAGTACGTCTTCTACAAGAAGCGTAAGGAAACGAAGCGCGGCAAAAGACGGAAGTTCCCGCCATACCTTGTTCCGAGAGTGAAAAACAAGGCGCCGGTTGAGAACATAGGCGGTCAGGACCGCGCCGACCCAGGCAATGCTGTTGGCGGCAATGTAGGGCAGGTGCAGAAACAGAAGCCCGCCATAGAGCAGATAATTTACCCCGGTGGTAACTCCACCGCAGAATAGATAACAAAACAGTTCTTTTTTTGATTTCAAAGTCGGATCCCCCTTTTCTTTACAGCTTTTAATAAAAGATACAAACCATAAGCGGCTGTTCCGGCCGCACTGATGATACACCCGGCCGTTTTCCCCGGCGGGATAAAACGAATTTCAATTTCGTGGGTGCCTTCCTCCAGGCGTGTTCCGGCAAAAGCGCAGTTTACTGTCACAAGCTCCGAAGGTCTGCCGTCCACCAGAATTTCCAGTCCGTTCTGTACAGGAATGGAGGTGGCAAGATATCCGTTCTGCTGTGCATTTACGGTGCCTGAGATTACAGCGGGCGCTGCAAATGTCCCGGCTTGCGTGTCCGTTTTGAGCGGTGTGCAGGACTTTGAATTCAGCAGTTCTGCATCATACAGATGCCAGTGGACATCGCTGATTGCATAGTTCCCCTTGCCGAAAGTGATTTCAAGCTGATCCGTCTTCCTGCCCGGTGTCTCTGTAAACTGGTAGTGAAAACAGGTGTTGCCGTTAGGGTAGGGCGCAAAACGGTCGGACAGTTTGTTCCGGATGTTATTTATATCAATTATGACGGCGGAGCTGGTCAGATTGTCTACTTTAAAGTCCAGCAGAACAATCTGTCCGGATGGAGGCTGTGTGATATTTACAGTCATAGTACATTTTTCCTCCGCATCAATCTGCCAGCCAAAAGGAGTTTCTGTAACTTTCAGACCTTCCGGAAGCCGGGAGGCAGAAAGATCGGGGTTCCATTTTTCCATACAGCTCTGGTAAGCCGGGAGGCCGGCAGAGGTATTCCCGTCAGAGCTGACGCCGGAAGTTTTATCTGTACCGCCGGTTCCTTCGACGGAATCGTTAATTACCGTAAAGCGCGACAGCGCATCCAGGCGGTCATAGGAATCCAGAGTATCGAAAACGGAGCGGGACAGGGTATCCTCTGTAAAATACACTTTTGGAAGTACATCCGGGTTTTCTGCGATTACATTTCCGGCGGAGTTATAGATTACTTCATATCCTTCCGGAACCTGGTCTGCTGTGGTTTCAAGCCAGCGCACTCCCATTTGTGAGAAAAGAAAAGGATTGTCGGCCGGCAGCAGCGCTACGCGGTTTCTTATCTGGATCGGAGTCATCAGAAAGTCATAATAAAACTCCGAATAAAGCGGGTTTGTAACCGAAGAGTACATGGTTGTTTTTGCCTGCCAGGGAAGAAGCAGCTCATTGCTGCTGTTCAGGGGTTCTGTCAGGCTGTCGAAACGGTACAGGGGATCTGTAAGAGATTCTTCCAGATCTGCTGCTTCCTGCAGATTTTCTTCTGACAGCCCCGGATAAAGTTCTGAAGCTTTGACCCAGTCCTCTGTTCCTGCTGTAGCAAGACAGATACGGACCGGCGCTGCCAGAAGAAGAACCAGACAGAGGCAGCGGCACAGGCAGTTTCTGAAAAAAGCAGATCCCGTCAGCAGGTTTCCGGCAGTGCCACCGGAGGAGAATCTGTGTGATAGGAGAAGCCGCTTTATCAGACCATACCGGTTTATCAGGCAGTAGATCAGCAGCAGAACAAATTCTAGCATCCCCCACAGGAACTGTTCCTGACTGAACCAGAGGAGCACCACCGGAAGCATGACCGCAAAGGGCCACAGAGGCCACGGCCGTTTCCTTTTCTGTGCTGCTTTTTCTGATTCTGTTTGCAGAAAGCGGACACAGAGCAGCAGTACAAGCGGTACAAAAGGCATCAGAATTTTGGGCCGGATATACAGGGTCAGGTTCATAATGTAGGAAAAGATACCGAACAGCCCCATCAGGAGGAAGAGAATGCTGTCGGCCCGGAACGTTTTCCTGCTTAATCCCGCCAGGATGGCGTACAGACAGATCAGAGACAGCCCCATACCATATTCATTAAACAGCAGATTGTTCAGTACCGGATTGGGACCAAACAATTCAAGAAGGGAAGGAGAACTTCCGCTTCTTCGGTGTTCCAGAAGGACCAGTGCAGTGGGAAGAAGAAGGGCTGCCGATATGGCGGCAGACAGAATCCCGGAGCACAGATAGCCTTTAAGAAAATATTTTTTCCAGAAAAGTCTGCCGTCACGTCTGAGCCAGTACCATCCCACAGCGGCCAGAGCGGCAGCGGCAAAGTAAAAGCTGTGAAGGAAAATCATTGTAAAACACAGGGGCAGCCATTTCAGTCTCCTTTTTGAGATACAGAGAAAGGCAAGCAGCAGATAAGGCATATAGCTGACAAACATGATCTGGCGATGCATATGAAACATGCAGCCTGCGGTCAGAAGAAGAACGCTGCCGATAAAGGAAAACAGGGGGCGCAGTCCTTCTGATCTCATCCAGAAAAAGCAGATCAGTACGGAGGCCAGATAGACTGCAAGCATATAGGCGATCAGAATGTATGCCATAGGGATCCGGGGCAGCAGGCAGCCGATTATAATGTCCGGTCTGAGGTACCCGTAATAGGAGAACTGGTATCCGTTTGCGCCGCCGCCCAGTTCCAGCCAGCCCGGGAGGAGCGTGTGCTGTTCCAGACAGGCTCTGCGGATCGTTTCGGCAAGGGTTACGTGCTGGTTCAGCCAGTCTGTGTGAGAACCGAAAACACACCCCGAGGGAACCATAAGAATAATGAGAGACGTAAAAAGCAGAACCAGAACCAGCAGAGGCGCGCAGCGTTTTGCACGGCAGAATGAATCGGGATCTGCACAGCGCTGCAGTATGCCGGATATTCTGTTTGAAAATGTGTGGTGTCTCTGTGTCATAGATTTTCTCCTTCTGATATTCCGGATACCGATAATTCCGGTACAGTAGATGTCCTTTTTCCTCAATAAGAATACTGCGTATTTCTAAACAAATGCCCTAAGGGAATCTAAAGATTTCTTAAGAATACTGCAGGCAGTATAAAAATGTGATACCATACGGTCAGTAGACAGGGGGTAATGGTATGACTGCGGAGACACAGAAAGCATGTATTCTTGTAGTGGACGACAACGCGGAAATAAGAGAAATCCTTCATATTCTTCTGGAAGGAGAAGGATTTGACATCAGGGAAGCGGAAGACGGGGATGCAGCATTAAAAGCAACAAAAAACCAGGACTTTGATCTGATTATTCTTGATATAATGATGCCCGGAATGAATGGGTATAAAACATGCAGGGAAATCCGCATGTACAGTAATGCACCGATTCTATTTTTAAGCGCCAAGTCCCAGGAGGGCGACAAAATGCTGGGATTTTCCAGCGGAGGAGACGATTTCCTGGCGAAACCGTTTTCCTACAATGAACTGGTAAGCCGTGCGAAGGCGCTGATCCGGAGATATCAGGCATACGGGGGAAAGAAAACAGAGATGCCGGAAACGGAGAAGAAAAATTTCCCGGAGCCGGTGATACATTTTTATAATCTGGAAATTAATGAAATGCAGCATTCTGTCTTTCAGGACGGCAGACCTGTCGAACTGACAGATACAGAATATGCGCTGCTTCATCTTCTGGTAAAGAATAAAGGCCAGATATTTTCTGCAGAACGGCTGTATGAGTCAGTCTGGCAGGAATCTTATTACTATGGTGCAGGGAATACCGTTATGGTGCATATCCGGAATCTCCGCCGGAAGATAGAAAAAGATCCTAAAAATCCTGTGCTTATAAAAAATGTATGGGGAAAGGGATATTACTGCAGCTGAAGCCGGAAGGCAGTTCCGGGAAATGCAGCTGTCATAATTCATCATAATGGTTCCGACTGAAAAAATAGTGGCAGGACGTGCCGATACTGGAGGGAAAACGTGTGCATATGGGGCGCATAAAAAAATTATGGAAAGAAAAAGGAATTAAAAGCTGGAAGATCAGTATCAAGCTGCTGCTTCTGCTGATTATTATGGGGGCGGCCAGCCTGGGGCTGTTCTGGTTTCTGTGGGTACATCAGGCAGACGCGGCATCTCTGCTGGAGAGCTCGGGACTGATAAAGTGGTTTGACTCGGAAGAGTTTGTGGAGGATATGCAGCGGGAGGCCGTAAACTATTCTGTCCCCGCGGCAGAAGATGATACAGAAGGACAGAAAGAGATTCAGCCGTTTCTGGATCGTATTACAGATGAGTATACGGGAGTGTATATTTACGGGCAGGATGACGGAATGTACCGCTGCGGCCAGGTCGCAGATATTATGGGAGTGTATCCGTTTGGCACGCTGCTGTCGGTGAGCCAGGATATTCTGGGAAATCAGTACGGGGACGTTCCGGTTGAATTTAAAAACGGGACGTTTGATGTAATTTATTATTCTTATCACAGGAGTCAGTTTATATATCCATATATGGTCTTTTCTCTTCTCCTGTGTGTGTCTGTGTTTCTGTCCGGCGTTCTGGTATTTATCGGACGGGTAATGAAGCGGATCTTTAAAGTAAAGGATAAGATAACCGATATGTCACAGGGCGATCTGTCCCACCCGGTTCCGTACTGTGGTGAAGATGAAGTGGGAATGCTGGCAAAAGAGCTGGATTCCCTGAGGAATACGCTGGATGTGAATATTAAAAAAGAGGAAAGCATACGTCAGGCAAACAGGGATCTGATCACAGCAATATCTCATGATCTCAGAACGCCTCTTACTGTTCTGGGAGGCTATCTCAATATTCTGAAGTTAAAGCGCTGCCCGGAAGAGGGACGGGATGCATATATAGAAAAGTGTATCCGTAAAACAGAGGATATCCGTGTGCTGACTGACCGGATGTTTGAGTATGCGCTGGTTTATGAAGTGGATGAAGCTGCGGATCTTAAACAGATGCCTGTTTCGGTATTAAATGATATTCTGGAAGAAAACTGTGAATTTATCCGTCTGGCAGGCTTTACAGTAGAGCAGACCCTGAAACTTTCCGAGGGAACAATGCTTGGCGATGAGATTATGCTGAAACGTATTTTCAGTAATCTTTTTTCCAATATTATAAAATATGGAGACAAAAAACACAGAGTTACTGTGGAAGCCGAGAGGGAGCATGGAAAGACACGGATTGTCCTTTCAAACGGCATCAGATCAACGGACACTGAGGTTGAGAGCAGCAGGATCGGCTTGAAAAGCACAGAGAAAATGGTGCGGATGCACCAGGGCAGCATACACATTGAGAAAGAAAATAATACATATATTGTAAATATAAATATATGAGAACAGAGCAGTGTACTGCCGGGGACAGGCTGTCTGAATTGTCTGTAAATATCTGTGATATACCATAAATATAGTGGATGGCAGGTCTGATAAACACAATAAAAACGATAAATAATCAGAAAATTCAGAAATAAATAAAGAATAATAAATTTATTTAAAATAAAAACAAAAAATGTGTTGACAAATAGAGGGCGCGGTGATATTATAAAACCATCCAAAAGAGATACAACAAAATCAGATATCTCAAAAGGGTATTTATCTAAGAGAACAATATTTCAGGTGTTCGATTAGGTTAAAAATAACAGACAACAGGAGGTAGGGCCCATGGACAGTGTGAGTTCGGTTTTTCATCAATATGTCAGTGGTACGGCAAATGTAAGTTCCTGTGAAGAAAGAGACCTTTGCTGTAGAGAAGATTAAGAATCCAGAAAATATGTAATGAAAAGGATTAATCGGAGAGTTCGGAATCTGGATGAAAATCAAAAGATTTAGCATTTGCAGACGTATTGAATATAGATACCACATATAGCAGAATTTCGAAAGATGTGTAAAGAAACATTGAGTAGAAGGGCATTTCATAATAAAGGGTGTGCAGTTATAGAAGTAATAATTCAGCAGGGAGCGGGAATATCGCAGAAGGTACTGCTGCTGCCGGAGGATTATAGGAAGAATAGCTGAGGACATTCTTTAAAAATATGAGATGTCACCGGAGTTGGAACGGAAGGAAAAACAGAAGGATTTTACTATGAACCTCAGATTGTTATTGAAGGAGGGAAGGTTTAGTAAGCTGGTCTTAATAAATCGACCACAGTCAAATAACAGATGGCAGAGGTCTCACAGGAACAGAATCAAGAAAGTGCCTCCGATTTTATATAAAATAAAAATAATGAAAAAATTAAATAATTCATAAAATGCATCGTCAATGTCAATTGAGGATGCATTTTTTTGACATTGGGGTATTCATATGATAAACTATTGAAAGAGTATCGGCCTGTGCAAGAGAAGACAGGCTGAGCTATTTTGACCGAAGAAATACAAATTTATCAATGAGGTGAATGCGGTGGATAAGTATGAATATAAGTTAAAAACAGAACAGATGCTCGAGCTTATGGAAGACGGCGCATATAGAAAAGCTGCGGACATAGCGGATACAATCGACTGGCGCAGAGTGAGAAATGCTTCCATGCTGGTCCAGGTCAGTGATATATATGAAAAGAACAAGGAATATCAGAAAAGCTATGACGTACTTAATATTGCTTATCACCGTGCCGAGGGCAGCAGAAAGATTATCAGCCGCCTCTGTACGCTTGCGTTGAAGACAGGCAATGTAGACGAGGCGATAGATTATTACGATGATTTTGTGCAGATTGCGCCGAAAGATCCGAATCAGTATATTCTGCGCTATCAGATTCTTCGTGAGCAGCGTGCGCCGATTGAGCAGCAGATCGAGGCTCTGGAAGAGTTCAAGAAATCGGAATATATTGAAGAGTGGGCATATGAACTGGCAAAACTCTATCAGGAAGCCGGTATGACCGCAGAGTGTCTGGAAGAATGTGATGACCTTATTCTCTGGTTCAGTGAAGGAAAGTATGTATATAAGGCGATGGAGCTGAAGATGCAGTACAAGCCGCTGACACCTTCCCAGCAGGAAAAATATGATCACAGATTTGAAAAGCCGTCTGCTGAGACGGAAGAGATGCCTGATCTGATGACATATGCGGAAGAAAAATCCGGGGACGAGGATGAGGCAGCAGTATACGAAGCTGAGGAAGTGACGGAAGAAGACGAACCGTCTGCCGGGGAGGATGAAGCAGAAACAGTGCAGGTTCCGGAAGAATCAGAGGAAGCTGCGGATGAAGAAAATCCGGTCCCGGAGAAAAAGAAGCTGGGCGATACCATGCGGCTGGATGAAGCGCTGAAGAAACTTCTCCATCCTAAGAAACAGGAGTCTCCTGCAGAAGAGGAAGAACCCGATATGTCGGATCTGGAGGGTGCGATTGAGGAAATTGAGGATGTTGCAGATCTGGAGATGGCCGACAAAGCGGTGAAGAAGGCAAGAAAGAAAAATCAGGTATCCGCTTCCGGAGAGATGACCGAGATTATTCCGGAAGAGGAGGACGAGGATGATATAGAAGAGGAGGAGCCGGCTGCAGTGGAAGAAGCAGAGAAAGCGGCGGCTTTGGAAAGTGTTCCGGAAGTACAGACGGAGATCCCGGAGGAAAGTACTCCGTCCGCTGAGGAAAAGACTTCTGATGATGACGATCAGATAGAAGGACAGATGAGTCTTGAAGACATTCTGGCAGGCTGGGAGCAGCAGTCAGAGGAAACTGCGTCAGAGGCCGGGGCAGGATATGAAGAGGACGCTGATCAGGAGATAGATATAGAAGAGATTGTGGAAGAGGCAGATGAATTTGTCAGTGAGCCGGAAGAAGAGGTTCTGACAGAGGAGCCGGAGGACCTGCCGGAAGAGGAGGTTCTGACGGAGGAACCGGAGGATCTGCCGGAAGAGGAGATTCTGACAGAGGAACCGGAGGATCTGCCGGAAGAGGAAGAACTGACGGAGGAGCCGGAGGACCTGCCGGAAGAGGAAGAACTGACAGAGGAGGCAGAGGACCTGCCGGAAGAAATTGATTCGTCTGAGGAGGAAGAAGAGATCAGTACAGAACAGAATAAAGACAGAACGGAAAAGAAACAGCCGGAGCCCATTCTTCCGCCGGATATTCAGCGCCTGATTGATGAGATAGAGGGTGTGATTCCGCCGGAAGAACCGGAAACAGAAAAGAAAGAGAAAAAAGCGGAAGAACCTCATGAAAATATGGGAAAAGTCACAGAAGAGCTTCGGATTGATGATTCCGATGATTTTGAAGAGGATTATTTTGAGGAAGACGAAGATCTTCTGGATGGTGAGGACGAGGACTTCGACGACGAAGATCTGCCGGATGAGGATTTCGAAGAAGAGGAAGATCTTCTGGATGAAGAAGAGGAAGACCTGGAAGAAGAGGAGCCGGATGATGACGGCAGGCCGGATATTGATGAGGAATTCCGGGTGGATCCGAAACACAGTGAAGAACCGGATGACAGAGAGATTCCGGATGATGATGATGGAATGGACATCCTTTCCGCTACGACTCCGCTGAGCCGGAAAGAGACTGCAAAGCTGATTGCTACCGGAAAGACAGCTCCGCTTCCGCTCAATGAAATTTCAGATGCACTGTCCATGTCTGATACAGGGTTTATTGTCCATGGCCGGTATGATCTTGAGACGCAGAGCGGAATCGGCACAAGAGCCGGTCTGACCGAGGAACAGAAAAAGCTGTTTTCATATTTTGTCCCTGTCAGAGGTATGAGCGAGCAGCTTGTGGATGTTCTGGAGCAGGACAAGAACTGTACAAACAGAGGCGGCACATCAAAGACCGGAAATCTGCTGATTATAGGAAATAAAGGAAACGGAAAAACAGTTCTGGCAGTCGATGTTGTCAAGGCAATCCAGAGACAGCGTAATATCAAGCAGGGAAAAGTTGCCATTGTGACAGGCGATTCTCTTAATAAAAAGAAAATAGGAGATATATTCAGCAAGCTGTATGGAGGAGCGCTGATTATTGAGAAAGCAGGAAAGATGAATGAAAAGACAACTGCACGCCTCAATAAAGCAATGGAAAAGGATACAGGGGAATTGCTTGTTGTCCTTGAAGAACAGAGAAAACCGCTGGATCGTCTTCTGTCTTCAAACCGGGAGTTCAGAAGGAAATTTACTTCCCGCCTGGAAGTGCCGATTTTTATTAATGATGAACTTGTAACATTTGGACAGACCTATGCGCAGGAGAACGGATACCGGATCGATGAGATGGGTATTCTGGCGCTTTACAGCAGAATAGATTCTCTTCAGAGAGAAGATCATGCGGTTACGGTGGCAGAAGTTAAGGAGATCATGGATAAAGCAATCGCTCATTCACAGAAAGCGTCTGCGAAAAAACTTGTGCGGCGAGTGTTTGGAAAGAACACAGATGATGCGGACAGAATTCTGTTGTCGGAAAAGGATTTTAATGCTTAAGAATAATGGGCCCAGGCTGCAGAGAGCAGCTGTGCCGGTGAAAATAGACAGTCTTTCGGAGGCTGTCTATTTTTGTGCTGCGGGATGCTTTTCTCTTTCTTTTTTGGTGAGTATAAAGTATAATATAGAGTATATTAAAATGTAGCTGGCGACATTGTGCGGCGAGTGTAAAATATGCGGACATAACAGGAAGAACAGTCGGCCGGCTGCAAAATATCGAGCGGCGAGGTGGCCTTATGGGAAACAAAAAAAGTACAAAGCAAATGGCGCATCCTTTTGAGATCGGTGAACTGGATCAGTATCTGTTCGGCCAGGGAAATCACTACGAGATCTATCAGAAGATGGGAGCGCATAAAGTTACTGTTGACGGGCAGGAGGGAGTTTATTTTGCAGTATGGGCTCCGCATGCACGCAGAGTTGCTGTGGTAGGAGATTTTAACGGATGGGATTTTGAGGCGGATTATATGGAGCGCCAGGAACCGATGGGCATTTATACCCTTTTTATTCCCGGTATCAAGGAGGGAGATCTGTATAAGTTCTGTATCGAGACGCAGCAGGGAAAACGGATTTTCAAAGCGGACCCGTTTGCGAACTATGCGGAGCTGAGACCGGGAACAGCCTCTATAGTCACCGATATTTCTCATTTGAAATGGACAGATGATGCGTGGATGGAAATGAGAAAATTCTGGAACTGTAAAGAGTATCCCATGTCGATTTATGAAGTGCATCTGGGCTCGTGGATGCGGCATCCGGGTACAGAGGATGAGGGGTTTTATACTTACAGGGAATTTGCCGAGGCTGTTGCAAAGTATGTGAAGGATATGGGGTATACCCATGTGGAACTTATGGGCATGGCTGAGCACCCCTATGACGGCTCATGGGGCTACCAGGTAACGGGATATTATGCACCTACGTCCAGATACGGGACGCCGGAAGATTTTGCGTATATGATTAATTATCTTCACAGAAATAATATCGGAGTGATTCTGGACTGGGTACCGGCTCATTTCCCGAAAGACGCGCACGGTCTGGCTGATTTTGACGGGACGCCTACATTTGAATATGCGGATCCGCGGAAAGGGGAACATCCGGACTGGGGAACAAAAATATTTGATTATGGCAAGCCGGAAGTGCGCAATTTCCTGATTGCGAATGCGTTGTTCTGGATCGAACATTTCCATGTGGACGGGCTCCGTGTTGACGCGGTAGCATCCATGCTGTATCTGGACTATGGAAAGCAGGACGGACAGTGGGTTGCGAATAAATAC
Organism: uncultured Ruminococcus sp.; assembly: GCA_900553885.1. Classification (GTDB taxonomy): domain Bacteria; phylum Bacillota; class Clostridia; order Lachnospirales; family Lachnospiraceae; genus Mediterraneibacter. The sequence continues at coordinate 16,691 of USFD01000028.1, read as the reverse complement.
GGCGGAAATGAAAATCTGGAAGCAATAGAATTTTTCAAGCATCTGAATTCTGTTGTCCTTGGCAGAAATAAGGGAGCAGTGATGATTGCGGAAGAATCCACAGCATGGCCGAAAGTTACGGGAGCGCCGGAGGACGGCGGACTGGGCTTCAGTCTGAAGTGGAATATGGGCTGGATGCATGATTTTACGGAGTACATGAAACTGGATCCGTATTTCCGGAAAAATGCCCATCATATGATGACGTTTGCCATGCAGTATGCATACAGCGAGAACTATATTCTCGTTCTTTCCCATGATGAGGTGGTACATCTGAAATGTTCCATGATCAATAAAATGCCGGGACTTGGATTTGACAAATACGCTAACCTGAAAGCAGGATATGCGTTTATGATGTGCCATCCGGGCAAGAAGCTGCTGTTTATGGGACAGGATTTCGCACAGCTGCGCGAATGGAGTGAAGAGAGAGAGCTTGACTGGTTCCTGCTGGCAGAGCCGGAGCATCAGCAGATTCAGAACTGGTACCGCGCGCTGCTGCATCTCTATAAAAAGAATAAAGCAATGTACGAGCTGGATACGGATCCGGCAGGGTTTGAGTGGGTGAATGCAGATGATATTTTCCGGAGTATTTACAGCTTTATCCGTCACTCAAAAGACAATAAGAAGAATCTTCTTGTAGTCTGCAACTTTACGCCAATGGAGCGGAGGGACTACCGGGTAGGCGTTCCGAGGAGAAAACAGATGAAACTGGTTCTCAACAGCGACGATGTAGAGTTCGGAGGAAAGGGTGAGCCGAGACCGCTGCTGTACAAGCCGGTAAAGCAGGAATGTGACGGACAGAAATATTCTTTCGCGTATCCGCTTCCGCCGTACGGGGTTGCAATATTTGAATTTTAATTGTATCTGACGACAGTTATCAGTGAAATGAAGAAAAGCAGATGGAGAATTGCTCTGTCTGCTTTTTGCGTTTCTGTGATTGTTGTGCGGTTTTCAGCCGAAATTTCCTGTCAGATTGTGCTTTTTGGATAAAAAATAACGGGCGAAAGCCTAGATTGGAATAAAAGTGTGTGAAAAATGAAATAAAAGAAGAAAAAACTTCTAAAATTTTTGTTAAAGTGTTATAATAGTCTGCGTACACATACTATTATATATCTGCCTTGAAAAGTCCGGCAGATAAATGCTCAAAGGAATGGAGGAAAGACTAATATGGACAATCAATTGGCACTACTGACACTCTTCGGCTCCATCATTGCGCTTCTCTTTGTAGCGAGCAGGGCGCAGAAGGTACTACGTTTCCCGGAAGGAAACGACAGGATGAAAAAGATTTCGGCATCCATCCATCAGGGGGCAATGGCGTATCTGAGACGCCAGTATAAAATCCTTATCGGATTTTTTGCAGTTATGTTTGTGATCCTTCTTGTGATGGCGATTACCGGATTCCTGACCCCATATGTTCCCTTTGCTTTTGTGACGGGAGGATTTTTCTCAGGCCTTTCTGGATTTGTGGGAATGCAGATTGCAACAAGAGCAAATGCGAGAACAGCGGCAGCCTGTCAGAAAAGTCTGAACAAGGGCCTGAACGTCGCGTTTTCAGCAGGCTCTGTAATGGGATTTACGGTAGTCGGACTTGGACTGCTGGACATTTCAATCTGGTATCTGCTTCTGAAACTGGTTTTCAAACTTTCAATTGAGGATATTACAAGTACAATGCTTACCTTTGGAATGGGCGCTTCTTCCATGGCACTGTTTGCACGTGTCGGCGGCGGTATTTATACAAAAGCAGCTGATGTGGGCGCAGACCTGGTCGGAAAGGTAGAAGCGGGAATTCCTGAGGATGATCCCAGAAACCCGGCGGTTATCGCGGATAATGTAGGCGATAATGTAGGCGATGTCGCGGGAATGGGCGCAGACCTTTACGAATCTTATGTAGGATCTATTCTGTCAGCGTGCTCTCTGGGCGTTATTGCATTTAACAAGATTGCAGAGGTTGACCGGGTGAACGCGGTAATTATTCCTATGGTGCTGGCGGCAGTCGGTGTGCTTGCATCCATTTTAGGTTCTCTTCTTGTAAAGACCGGAGAAGATACAGATCAGAGTACTCTGCTGAAAGCTCTCAGACGGGGAACAAATACAAGTGCGGTGATTATTGCGGTGGTTGCGTTCCCGCTTGTATGGTTCATCCTTGGCGAACATTATATCGGATTCTACTTCGCAATTCTGGCCGGACTGCTGGCCGGAGTGCTGATCGGATTCTTTACAGAGTATTTTACATCTGACACATACAAACCGACAAAGAAGCTGGCAGATAAATCAGAGACGGGATCTGCGACGATTATTATCGGAGGCCTGAGCCTTGGTATGCTTTCTACAGCGGTTCCGATTATCATCATAGCGGTCTGCGTTATGGCGGCATATGCATTATCCGGAGGTTTCATTGAATCCACACGGGGACTTTACGGAATCGCTCTGGCAGCGGTAGGTATGCTTTCTACACTGGGTATTACTCTTGCAACAGACGCATATGGTCCTATCGCGGACAATGCGGGAGGTATCGCAGAGATGGCAGGCCTTGAGGCTGAGGTCAGAAAACGTACAGACGCTCTGGATTCTCTTGGAAATACAACGGCTGCAACAGGAAAAGGCTTTGCGATCGGATCTGCCGCTCTGACAGCTCTGGCGCTTATTGCTTCTTATGTGGAGAAAGTACAGGAAGTAGGCGGGGATAAAGTCGTTCTGGATATGAGCGTAATGAACCCCACAGTTCTTGTCGGAATCTTTATCGGAGCGTGTCTGCCGTTCGTATTTGCGGCTCTGACAATGGAATCGGTCGGCCGCGCGGCTCAGAGTATCGTTGTTGAGGTGCGCCGTCAGTTCAGAGAAATCAAGGGACTGATGGAAGGCAAGGCGGATGCGGATTATGAAACATGTGTTGACATTTGTACGAAAGCATCCCTTCATGAGATGATTCTTCCTACACTGCTGGCAATCATTACTCCTGTTATAACCGGTCTGATCCTGGGATACAATGGTGTGATCGGTCTGCTGACAGGATCTACGGCAACAGGATTCCTGATGGCAATCTTTATGGCAAATGCCGGAGGCGCGTGGGATAACGCGAAGAAATATATTGAAGGCGGCGCCCATGGAGGAAAGGGAAGCGAATGCCACAAGGCGGCAGTCGTAGGAGATACGGTCGGTGATCCGTTTAAAGATACGTCAGGACCGTCAATCAATATTCTGATCAAGCTGCTTTCGATGGTGTCTATCGTATTTGCGGCGCTGGTTGTAAATTATCATATCTTTTAAGTGAATAAACAGAAGGAAAGATAAGCCGGGATTTTTTCCGGCTTATTTTTTGAAAAAATTTTGAGAAATTTTGAACCAGATGAAGATAAAGCAGTACTTACATTATAGAACAATAAAATTTTGGTGAAAAGAGGAGAACATTTATGTACTGCAGAAATTGTAAACGGGAAATCAGAGAAGGATGCCGGTACTGTAAATACTGCGGGGCTCCGCAGGATGCCGGCAGTTCCGGGCGGACAGGGGAAGAAAATACCAGGAAAACCAGGGAGAAAACGGGGCGTGGAATTATAATGGCAGCAGCGGTTCTTTTATTGGGGGTCTTTCTGGGAGTCAGAATATTTCTGATTTCTCAAAGATCAGGACAGCAGCAGATGCCATGGGAGAAAAAACTGACGGCAGATTTTCTGCTTCCGGCAAAGGAAGGCGAAAAGTACGGGTATAAGAACCGGAACGGGGACTGGATGATAGAGCCGCAGTTTGACTGTGCAAATCTGTTTTTTGATAATGGAACAGCAATTGTTGTAAAAGGCAGCCGGGCGCTGCTTATCGACCGGCGGGGAAATGTAGTGAGTGCCATTGGTATAAATTCAGAGGTTGCCGCGGCGGGCAGATTGAGTTCATATTTTCAGGATGATTTTGTAAACGGCAAAGTTCCGATTACATGGTCTGAAAATGGGTGGAACGAGAAAAAAGGTTTTATGGACGAAGAAGGAAACGTGACGTGGTTTCCTGATAATCTTAGCCTGGCGGGGGATGTGAAGAACACACTGACAATGAAGGAGAAAGGCTGGTATGTCGTGTATGATGAATATCAGGATGCGTACGGATATATGGATGGGAATATGAGCTGGATCATACCGGCCGTATATGAAGATCTCGGAGCAATTTCTGAAAACGGTATGATTCCGGCCCGGACAGATGAGGGCTGGGGTTATATTAATGAGGAAGGCGAATGGCTGATACAGCCGCAGTATCTGGAGGCCGGGGAGTTCGGCAGAAATGGCCTGGCACCGGTGGCGATAGATGGTGGGGTTATCTCTGAAGAGGGGAATGTTTCAACAAGCATAGAGTGGATATTTATTAACGAAAAGGGGGAGACATTGAAATTAGATGAGTATGTGCCTTTTGCGGCTGTGCGGGGATTCGGGGCCGGCGATCTTGCCGCTGTTAATTTTGATAATAAATGGGGATTTATAGACGGCAGCGGAAATACAGTTATTCCACGTGTATATGACGATATAGCGGAAAGAGATATCACGAATATTTATCCATGTGATCTTGCCGGAGTGTCAAAGGATGGGAAGTGGGGATGTGTAGACGCTTCTAACAATATAATTATTCCATTTGAATACGATCAGTGTGTCCCGATGTCTGAAAATATGATCGTGGGAATAAAAGACGGGGAATATGTTATACTGAACCGCAGAAATAAGATACTGAAAACAGGAGAATACGGAGGGGATTTTGTCGCTGCGGATCTGGGATTGATCCTCTTTTACAGTGATACGGAATATCAGTGGATTGACTTTAACGGAAAGATTTATTAAAAATTCCGGCCGGATGGCGAAGTAGGGGGGAGGCGGGAATAAGAGTTGTTATGGAAAAAAGAAATTGATATTATAGTATGGAAATGAAAAAGTATATATCCGGGTATGAGAATTCCCGGGAAGAGCGGGAACAGGAGAGACGCCGGCTGAGTCTGACGGCAGCAGTAAAGGCGCTGCTTGCAGAGAATCTGCTTACAGAAGAACAGGCGGAAGAGATGTACCAGAGATTATGCAGGAGAATAGGAGAAGAGGGTAATGTATTGTAGAAAATGTGGGAATATGCTGGATGATGACGCAGGATTCTGCAGCGTATGCGGCACACCGGTAAAGAAGCGGACCGGGCCGGAGCCTGGCCGGAAGAAAACGGGAAGAAGCAGGGCGGCGCTGCTGATCGGCAGTGTGGCGTCCGTTCTGATCCTGGCTATTGCGGCAGGAGGAGTTATCTGGTTTATGCAGGAGAAAAAACAGGCCGGGATAAGCGAAAACCGGCAGGCTGCCGGAGAGAGCAGGGAAAATGAAGAGAAGATGCCGTCCGGGCCGGAACAGGAAGATGAGACATATACAGATGAGACGGCTCAGAAGTATTATGCCCGGATTCTGACCGAGTATCAGGAAGCAGAGCAGAAAGGATTTGCCGGTAAATACGAGGAGTTTCCTTATGTGAATCCGGATCTGATAAACGGCGGGAGCAGAGAGTTGTACTATACTCTGGAGGATCTGTGTGAAGATGGTGTGCCGGAACTGGTGATTGCGGAAGTGCCGGGGGAGAAGGACAGCGGATATAAAATTGTGGATATTTACGGATATGCGGACAGTACGCCTCAGCATTTATCTGTTGTGATAGGATTCGGTATTGATTCTGTATCCGGAGACGGCCGGACGGAGAACCGGACGGAGTGTTTCATCTGCGAAGGGGGCATGCTGAAATACGTTGAAGATGACAATCCGTCAGACCTGAATACTGCATACTTAAGCCTGAAAGACGGAACAGCGGAGCTGAATTATGAGCGGCAGATTCTGTACAGCAATGGTGTATATGCCGAAGACTCTTCGGGAGGACTTGCGGCAGATGAGATTACAGAAGCAGAATACGAACAGCTTCTTAAAGAGATGGAAGACCAGTATCCTGTGAAGACGGATATGGAATGGAAGAAAATAGCGGATCTGAGTATCGGGGCGCAGGGGCGGACAGGAAAGCTGCTGACGTTTCATGCAGCACAGCAGTATAACAGCCGCCCGGGGAAATATCCCCGTACGGATTTTGTGGTAAGTCAGTCTTCCTGTCTGGAAACAGGCGGAGCACAGCATTCGGCGGGGCAGATGGAAGATGCGGACCGGTCCACGTACTGGGCGGAAGGAAGAAAAGGAAACGGAGTGGGAGAAAAGATTGTATATATGTCGCCGTTTGCCCAGGAGATCAGAGGACTCTATATTGAACCGGGACTTACCAGTTCTGCTCAGGATTTCCGGGAAAACGGACGTCCGCTGAAGATCCGGATTATTTTCGGAAACGGTCAGGTGGGAACGGCAGATCTGAGCAATTTCCACTATTCAGAAGGGGCGTCCCTTTATATTGAGTTTGAAGATCCAATTATAACGGATTCCTGTGAAATCATTATCGAGGAGGCGCAAAGCGGAACTGAGAATAATAATACCTGTATATCTACTATGTTTCTGGTCGGAGAGCAGGTCGGGTAAGACCGGAAAAAAATAAGGGAGGAAACAGCGGATGAGCGTGGAACCGGAACTGAGAGAAGCTATAGAAAAGCTGAAGGAGGGAAATCAGGAAGCCTTTCATATATTTTATATGTATACATATCAGTTTGTATATGCCCGGGCAAAGTTTACAGTGAGGGATGAGCATGAAGCCCAGGATCTGATGCAGGAAGTGTATCTTGCCGCATATAAAAATATAGGCAGTCTGAAAAATACAGACAGTGTATATTCCTGGCTCAGCGGAATCACTCTGAGGCAGGGAATGAAACTTGTGAACAGAAAAAAACGGAATATTCTGCTTTTGGAGGATCAGGAGGGGATGTTTGAAGGGCTTCCGGATGAAAGCAGGGGAGCAGAGGAAAGGATTGCCAGGGAAGAAGAAATCCAGATCATGAAGGACTGCATTTATGAGCTGTCCGAGGAGCAGAGGGCGGTTATTCTGGCTTATTATTATGACGAGATGAAGGTAGAGGAAATTGCCCGGCTTCTTGAGATCAGCGAGGGGACGGTAAAGAGCAGGCTGTATCATGCCAGAAAGCGCCTGAAGGCTTCTCTTGAGGAACTGGAGAAAAAGCAGGGCTACAGGATGTACTCGATCAGTATACCTGCTGTGCTGGCAGCAGTCGGATATCTGCTTGGAGAAAATACGATTACGGCAGAAGCAGCCGGCGGCGTATATTCCGGAATCTGTTCCTGTGCCGGGATGATAAATATGGCGGCAGGAGCAGAAAATGGCGGCGGAGGAACACCTGGCGCGGATAACAGCGCTTCCGGGAAAATCCCGTCGGGACGCGCTTCCAAAGTACGCAAAGCAGGCAGAGCTGTCTCAGGTCCTGCCGGAAATATGCCGGGAAATGCAGCGGGCAGAGCAGTCCGGACAGCAGCAGGCAAAGCCGCCGGGATGACCGGAAAAAAACTTGCTCTGATTATACTGGGGATTGCGGCAGGCGCAGCTCTGATCGGTGCGACCATATATATATGGTACCGGGCGCTGAACGCGGCGAAAGACGCGGAACAACTGAGAGCGGATGAAAACAGGCAGGAGGAAACACTTGCAGAGGATGTGCCGGAGGAAACACCGGAGGCTGAGGATGGACAGACGCCGGAAGAAGATGAGGAAGATCCGGAGACTTACTACAGAGAGATTCTGGACGAATACAGACAGGCGGAAGCAGAAGGGTATACAGGCCCGGCATCGCGGTATAAGTATGTTATAGAGGAACTGTTTGACTATAATAATGAAACTACGTGGTTTACATATGATGGAGAGCCGCTTTACTATGCGATTGTGGATATCAGTAATGATGGTTATCCGGAATTATTTCTGTCCCTGAAAAACAGCCCAACGGACAGGGGTCAGATTATCGATCTGTACGGTTATGGGGAAAACGGTCCGGAGAGGATTACGTTTGAGCCGGATGATATTCCAAATTGGCGATATGAAGGATACGATATCTGTGGAAATGGCGTGTTGATGAGATTCGGGGGCAGCGGAGGTGCTTCAACAGTTGGGAATTATTATTACCGATTGCCGAAAAACAGCACAGCCGCACAGTTCATTGACGGTATTTTCCATGACGGAAGTTTTCAGTGCCAGAGGCTGACCGCTCCGGATGGCAAGGGATACAATATCACGGATGAAGAATATTTATCCATTCAGAGAGACAGATATCCGGTCATTACGGATACTGATCCGGATATCGAGTGGATCCGGCTGGGCGAATCGGAAAACAGTACGTCGGGAGGCAGTACAGGTACTTCGGCTGATGAGACTGTGGTGAAGGATTATTATGGCGATTTTCTGAGATTCTATAAAGAACAGGAGGCGGCCGGCTTCCCCACAACGGAGGTTGAACTGATCAATCAGATATTTATGGACCGCAGTTACTTTAAAAACGGTTATGCTGCTTCGGGAACAGAACTGTATTATGCGGCAGTTGATCTGGCGGAGGACGGCGTGCCGGAGATCTTTATCAGCGATCAGAACGGAACGATATACGGTGTATATGGGGTCCTGGATCACACAGAAGGACAGATTATTCCTCTGATATATGGGATATATGGCAGCGGCGTTTATCTGGGGGACAGACTGAGGTGTGAGATCTGTGACAATAATCTGCTGAAGGTGACATGCAGCGGCGCGGCTTCAAATATGATTGTCTATTACCAGGCAAATCCAGGAGGCGGAAGCCTGGAATGTACGGAGGGAATTCTGCAGGACGGAGAGGACTACTGGTTCGGATATGAGACAGGAGAAAGACGGAAATTTGTAAAAGAGACCCGGGCAACGGCGGCGGATTACCGGGATATGGAGGGAAAATATCGGGAGAAAACGGGGATCCGGTGGCACAGGCTGTCGGAATTTACGGAGTAGAGAAAAGGCAGTGTTCTGAAGAACAGGAGAAAAGATCTGGCAAAACGGTTGTTTTGTCAGATCTTTTTTGTGCAAAAAGCCGAAAAAAGAAAAATCGAGAAAGAAATGCAAAAAAAGTGCTAGAAAAAGAATAGAAAACTGAAAAATTCTGCAGAGAATTTTCCTTAAAATAAATATAGAACAGGAGGGAAACTTAAAGTACCGGAAATACAGGCGGAATGGCTTGCGGGAGGGAAGATCTATGGAGATGGCGGAAAGAATTCTGACGGTAATGTTATTGTCAGAAAACGACAGAGAAATAGTTTATCAGGATTTTCAGAAAGAAGGGCAGGGGTGTCATCTGGAGACAGCAGGATATCGGATTGACATCAGGGACAGAGCTGAAAGAAAGGAAGGCGCTGTACGTTTCTGTACTACGGTTTCCGGCGAGCGCATGGAGCCCGCTGCAGAGACAAAGAAGAACAGGCAGAGCCGGGGATTTGCGGTTTCCATGCGTTTTGCTCTAAAGGGCAATGCGGGAAGTCTGCGGCCGGGAGTGCCGTCTGCGGTCTATTCGGGAGAGGCAGACCGGGCACACGGAGCATACCGGTCTTTTATGGAAGACAGGCTGACCGGGCCGATGATTACATTGTTTGATGAGCGGGAAAGAGAAGCTGTGACACTTCGCAGACTGAATTCCGCGCAGGTGTCGGACGAGGAGTGCCGGGAGAGGGGAGACAGCCGTTTCCTGCACCGGACGGATGTGGTGTCTCTTGGTTACGGATATGATCAGGAGCCTTATTTTGTCATGAGATTCCCCTATGAGGAGCGGGAAAAAAGCCCTGCTCTTGACGCGGAGCAGACACCGGCAGAAGCTTTCTATCCTCTGGATGAAGAAAAGTTTTTCTATACATTTGAATACGAAATAACCATTGGAAGATACAGTACCTTTTCGGATGCGGTATATGAAGAGTTCAGGAGTCTGGCGAGGGAGAAGGAAAGCCGCGGAGAAAAGACAGTTTCCCTGCCATTTGGAAGGAAAGAGGAGATGGAGATCAGAAAAAACAGTGTGGCGCAGACATACCGGGAGTTCGGAGAAAACGGAGCCGGTTACTTTTTCCATTTTGATCCGAAAAAGGGATATGGTTCTGCGCCGACAGGATTCGGCTCTTCGTTTAATACGATCCCTCATGAGACCTATACACATATTCTGGAATACGGGTTTACCGGACGGCAGATAGATATTGCCCTGACTCTTGCAAAGAGAGGGGAAGTGTATGAAAGACAGGGGGAGAAAGTAATAGATTTTTTTGTAAATAAGTGTATATATAAAAACGGCTGGGTGTATACCCTTTATGATCTGGAACAGAGAAGACCGTTCGCGTCTTTTGGCGACAATACGGCACCGAAACTTCACTATATGACATATGGCAGTGAAGAAGGAAATTATCTGCGGACCATGACAGAAGCGGTATATGATCTGCTGAAAGCATATCAGTGGTACAGGGACCGGGGAAAGGTCAGAACGGAGTGGGAGGAAGCAATAAGAAAATATGCAGAGTTTCTTCTGGAAAAACAGAATGAAGACGGTTCCTGGTACAGATGCTATACAAAAGAAGGCGGAGCGGTTTTTATGGACGAGGATAAAAGCGCGGATGCAGAGGAGAAGGACAGGGGAAGAAAGGCTTCTTCCATAATACCCGTATCGTTTCTCTGCGCGCTGGCAGAGGAGGTCCCGGAGGACAGAAGGTACAGAGCCGCGGCAGTCCGGGCCGGAGAGTATACACTGGCCCATGAATGCAGGAAGGAACTGTATCAGGGGGGCACGATGGATAATCCCAATATTGTAGATAAAGAAGCTGCCCAGTATGTAATGGCAGGGCTGTACAGCCTTTACAGTCTGACGGGAAAGAAGAAATATCTGGAAGGAGCAGAGGCGGCGGCAAAACAGTTTGTGACCTGGAACTATATCTGGAATGCTCCGACAAGAACAGGGACCATTCTCTCGGAAAAGGGATTCTGTACAAAGGGAATGGGAGCAATTAATTCCGTATGGTGCGGCGGCGTGGTGGATATTTATTCACTGTTTCATATCCGGGAACTGTACCTTACAGGCAAGGAAACGGGGGAAGAATTTATGAAGAAGATGGCGGAGTGGATCAGCATAGCCGCTCATCAGATTCTTTCGTGGCCCGGCGACACTATGGGGTTCGCGGGCCCGGGAATGCAGCCGGAAGGATTTGGCATCTGTCCGCAGGGGCTGGATGAAGGAATGATAAGAAAAGGAGATATATGGGGCACTCTGGGCTGGATCTACTCGGCAGGAATCGGAGGAGTGGAGAGATATCTGGAGTGCCTGCAGAGAGAATCCGGTTTCTGATAACGGGGAAAGCAGCGGCAGGAATCCGGAAGATAAAGCAGTATGTCGGTTTGTTCAGGCGCCGGACAAAATGACAGATACAAAAAGGCCGCGCATGAAACAGCGGCCGGTAAGAAAAAAGAAGACAGTAAATAAAAAAATCACAGTGTTGATCAGGAGAAAAAGGAGGAAGCTTATGAAAAAAAGAATACTCAGCATTTTACTTACTGTGTCATTAACAGCGGGACTGCTGGCAGGATGCGGCGGAAAGTCAGGCGGAAATGAGACAAAGCGGTCCGATTCGGGGGCAATTGTTCTGGATATGTATCACAGCTGGAGCACAGATACAGAGAGGGGAGCGGCCCTGGACAAGCTGATTCAGCAGTTCAATAAGGAAAATGAAGGAGAGATTGAAGTCAAGGTTACGATAAATCCGGACTTCCCGGCATATCAGGAAAAGGTAAAGACCATGATTTCTACGGATACCACGCCGGACATTTTCCATTATAATTTTAATCCGAATGATCTGTCCAGACAGGAGTCGGGCAAGCTGATGGACTTCACAGAATACATGGATGATGAGTGGAGATCCCGATTCGGCGAGGGAGATCTGGAGAATCTGACTATTAACGGAGAAATTACATCTATTCCCTTTGAAAAAGCCGGTGCAGTGATTTATTACAATAAAGAGCTCTTTGCCCAGGCCGGAATCAAAGAATTCCCGGATACATGGGACGGACTTCTGGATGCGTGCAAAAAACTGAAGGCAGAAGGGATTACTCCATTCTCCCTGTACACCGCGGATGATGCGTGGTATACCTGCAATCTGCTTACTTATCTGGCGGCAAGTTATGCCGGCATGGAGACCCTGAATAAAGGCGGAGATATTAATACGCCGGAGATGAAGAAAGCGGCGGAAATGCTCCGGGAATTCTGGAACTATACAACCGGCGACGCGATCGGGGCAAACTACTCGGTGGCAAGCAATAATTTCGCTTCGGGCAAGACGGCAATGGCCATAGACGGTCCGTGGCTTATCGGCTCCCTTTCGGACGTGGAAGATAAGATCGGTATTGCAAAAGCGCCTTCCTTTGGGGATGGAAAGGTTCCGGACAACTACGTGGTAACAGATGCGCAGACCCCGTGGGCGGCCGCGGCAACAGACGATAAGGAGAAGGAAGAGGCGATCGTAAAGTTCATGAAATTCATTACTTCCGAGGAAAGTGTAAAACAGCTTACTCTGGACGGCGCTGTATTTCTTTCGCCCAAACTGAATATGGAAGATCCGGATGTTAAGGCAACCGGCGGACTTCTGGGAGAGTACCTTGCGCTGAATTCCACGGTGGAGGACAGCACAATCAATATACAGAGAAATTTAAGTACAGCTGCCAATGCCGCCCTTCCGTCACTTCTGGAGAGTCTGGCGCTTGACAATATTACGCCGGATGAATTTGTAGAACAGCTTGCAGCAGAAAACGAGTAACAAATATTTACAGGGCTGCCGTATTCGTGATTGCCGGATCATAGATGCGGCAGCCTTGTCTGAAGGAAGGGATGATTGATTATGAAAAGACGGGAGAGAATTCTGTACCTCCTGCCGGCAGGCATACTGATTGTGGCGTTTTTCCTTTTCCCGCTCTGTTATCTTGTTTATGTAAGTTTCTTTGAGTGGAATGGCCTGGGTCCCATGGTATATGTGGGCTGGGAGAATTTTAAAGCTGTATTTGCAGATCCGGAATTCGCCATTGCGGTTAAAAATACGATTGCGTGGATGTGCGCTGCGCTGATTGTACATATTCCTTTTGGCCTGATTCTGGCGCTGATGCTGAACCGGAAGCCGAGAGGGTGGAAATTTCTCCGGGTGATGTATTTCATTCCGAATGTAATTTCAACGACAGCCGTTGCGTTTCTCTGGTATTTTATCTACCATGTGGATGTGGGACTTCTGAATAATGTTCTGAAAGCTGTGGGACTGGGCGGGCTGGCTCATCCGTGGCTCAATGATCCGGGGACGGCCCTGGTGGCAAATATGGTGCCTTTTATGATGTATGTCGGACTGACTATGATTATTTTCATGACCCAGCTTGCGACAGTGCCCAGAGAACTTTACGAGGCGGCCGTTGTGGACGGAGCCACAGGAATTCAGGTGGATCTGAAGGTTTACCTGCCGCTTATGAAACCTGCCGTGATTACAAATATCATGCTTAATCTGGCATTCTGTCTCAGGACATTTGAATATCCGTTCCTGATGACAGGCGGAGGGCCGGCAAATGCGACGACCAATCTGTCTCTGTATATTTATAAAGAAATGACAGGAGCAAACCGGTATGGAAGATCGATGGTGGCGGGCCTTGCCACAGTAGCGCTGGGAATGGTTGTAATGATCTTCGTTACTCTGCTTCAGAGGGAGAGGAGGAGAAGCCGTGAAAAATAAAAAGCTGACACCTGCGAGAATTGTAATGTATATCTTTCTTGTGATTGTACTGATTTTCATGCTTGTGCCGTTCATATGGCTTGTAATATCATCCTTCCGTCCCAATGCGGATCTGTTTAACGAGCCGTTTGCCGTGCCGGAGCATCTGTCTTTTGACAATTACCGGGCGGTTATGGCAAGTCATCCGATGCTGCTGTATTTTGCCAACTCTGTAGCTGTGGCGGCAGTTGCGACAGTAGTTTCCATAGCGGCCGCAACTCTGGCTGCCTATGCCATGATGCATCGGTTTATGACAAGAAAGCTGCTGACGGCAGTATTTTCCATGTGCCTGTTTATTCCTACGAATGCCTTTATGGTGCCATATTATGTTATGATAAGTAAAGCAGGGCTGTATGATAATATTTTCGGGATTGCCCTGGTCTATGCCGGTGTGAATCTTCCTATGAGTTTTATGGTAATAAAGGGATATATGGATACGATTCCACTGGAGCTTCTGGAGTCGGCCCAGATAGACGGGGCCACCAGCGGCCAGGCTTTCCGAAGGATTATTCTTCCGGTGTCGAAACCGGGAATTGTGACGGCATGCGTGTTTCTGGTGATTAATTCCTGGAATGAACTGCTGTTCGCGAATCTTCTGAATCAGAGCGATTCGTCCAGGACAATACAGGTGGCAATCCGTTCATTCCTGACAACATTCGACGCAAATTACGCATATGCGTTTGCAGCTATGGTAATCTCTATACTTCCGACGATTATCATATATGCACTGCTCACGGATAAAATCATCGGAGGTATGACAGCAGGAGCAGTAAAGGGGTAGATTGGATGAAAATCATGATCGTAGAAGATGAGCGCGGCATCAGAGAAGGGCTGAAAAGTATGGTGGAATGGGAGCAGGAAGGATTTGAACCGCCTATTCTGTGCCCGGGAGCCGTGGAGGCGCTGGAAGTGCTGGAAAGAGAATCCGCAGATGTTGTGATCACGGATCTTTATATGCCGGTGATGAACGGGCTGGAACTTATACGGTTAGTGAGAGAACAGAACCGGATGTGTGAAATTATTATACTGACCGGCCACGAGCGGTTTGACATGGCTCAGGAGGCGATTGCTCTGGGGGTAAAGCGCTATCTGTTAAAACCGCTGGCAAAGGAACAGCTTCTGGAGGCACTGAGAGATGTGCGCAATGAACTGCAGGAAAAAATGAAGCTCAAAGACTGGGCTGCGATTGCCAGAAAGCGGATACAGGAGTACCTTCCGGTAATACGGAATCAGTTCTGGAATGATCTCCTTACCGGGGCGCTGGCGGATATGGATGAGATCCGATCCCGGGCCGGATATGCGGAGATCGAGATGCCGGAGATGGAACTGTCCTGCCTGGCCGTAAGATGCAGGACAGAGGTCAGAAGGTATGACCCGCTTACCGGCGAGGTGGCGCTTCGTCAGCTTATGGAAGAGATCCTGAAGGAAAAATATATTTATGCCCTTCCCTATGAAGGGGTGCAGATGGTCATATGCAAAGGGCGCATATCCAGGGCGGATGTGGAGATTCTGGAAGAATCCGTCCGGCAGAATCTGAATCTGCAGATTCAGATGGGGGTAAGTAATATAGAGAAAGGAATTCTTCAGGTGAGGCGGCTGGCAGCGCAGGCGGTTGACGCAGTGCAGTCCATTCATGAAGGAGACGGGATTTTTTATATCTGCTACAGGGATATAGAGAATAAAAGAGAAACTATCGTGGAGTACCCCTATGATATAGAAAAGGAGATTATCGGACAGATCCGGCTGCAGAAAGTTCCGGACAGAAAAATGCTGGACCGTATGCTGGAAAAAATAATGCCGCCGCGGTATTCGTCAGAGGAGGCAAAGATCCTGCTGCTTCAGTTCCTGGCGGCGCTGGGGAGAACAGCCAATGAAACCGGAGTGGATGCGGTGGAAGAATTCCGGGAGGCGGAAAGTGCAGTTTATAAGTTCCGGAATATAGAAGTCCGGTTCATGGAAATGATAAGAAAGCTTGTGGATGAAAAGAAAAAAATGTCAAGGCGGTATACGGAGGTTCTGGTTCAGACTGCAGTAAAATACATGGAAGAAAACTATACGGATCCGGAGCTTTCTGTAGGAAGAGTAGCGGAAAATGTAGGAGTGACACCGAATTATCTTTCCCGTATATTCCGGAATGCCAGGAAAGAGACATGCATTGAGTTCCTTACAAGACTGAGAATTGAGAGAGCAAAAGAAATGCTCCGGAATTCGGATGAGAAAAACTATGTGATTGCAGAGGCGGCGGGGTATCGGAATCCAAACTACTTTAATGCGATTTTCAGGAAATATGAAGGATGTACACCGAAAGAATACCGGGAAGGAGCGGCGGATGAGGCACAGGTTTAAATCCATAAAAAGCAAGATTATCCTGCTTTTTATCCTGCTGGCAGTATTTCAGGTCAGCGTTATGGCGCTGTTCGCGAAGTTTCATCTTGAGCCGTCTATTGTAAATATGTATTCGGAGCATCTGGACCGGTCGGCGGATATCGCTCTGGATAAGACTGTGGAGGAAATCAGAAAAATTGAGAAGTATACCGTTAATATGATCGGAGACAGCCGGATACAGAACTTTCTGGAGCTGGCGGACAGTACGGGGAACAGGACCTCGCTGATGTCTCTTACACCGGAGCTGAGAAACAGAATTCTGTCATACACGGATTACGATAATATTATCCAGGCCATTTATCTGATAGATAATCAGGGGCATATCTACAGCAATCAGGGCCAGCTGAAAATGCAGCGCTTTCTGGATGAGAATTCTCTGCTGCGGAACAGAACAGATGCTTCGGCGGTCTGGTATACGGAAGAAGACGGTATCGTCCTGTACAGGATTGTGAATAATAATACGACAGATCTTACAAGGAAGATAGGGGCTCTGTGTATTTTTATTGATAAAGAACTGTTTGAGGAACGGCTGAATAATCTCATGATGGAAAAAAA
>USFD01000027.1 GCA_900553885.1 uncultured Ruminococcus sp. | reverse complement strand
AGCGCAGGGCGCAAATCACGGACCAGCTCCGATCCCGGAAGAGGCAAAATGGGTAAAAGCAAAGGAGATCAAAGATATTTCCGGTTTTACACATGGCATTGGCTGGTGTGCACCTCAGCAGGGAGCATGTAAACTTACTCTGAATGTGAAAGAAGGTATCATTCAGGAGGCACTGGTAGAGACTATCGGATGTTCAGGAATGACACATTCCGCTGCTATGGCATCTGAGATCCTTCCGGGAAAAACTATCTTAGAGGCATTAAACACAGACCTTGTCTGTGATGCAATCAATACAGCAATGAGAGAACTGTTCCTGCAGATCGTATACGGAAGAACACAGAGCGCATTTTCCGAAGACGGACTTGCAATCGGCGCAGGACTGGAAGACCTTGGAAAAGGACTTCGTTCTCAGGTTGGTACTATGTACGGTACACTTGCAAAAGGTCCTCGTTACCTTGAGATGGCTGAAGGTTATGTAACAGGTATCGCTCTCGATGACAAGGATGAGATTATCGGATATCAGTTTGTCAGCCTTGGAAAATTCACGGACTTTGTCAAAGCAGGCGATACACCGAACGAAGCTTGGGAGAAAGCAAAAGGACAGTATGGCCGTGTTGATGATGCAGTGAAGATCATCGATCCGCGTAAAGAGTAATACCGTCTGGCGGATAGGGACGATTTTAAAAGGTAATCTCAACAAAGGTAAATAAATCAGGAGGATATATAAATGGCTTTATTTGAATCATATGAAAGAAGAATTGATAAAATCAATGAAGTTTTAAACAGCTACGGCATCGCTTCCCTGGAAGAAGCTGAAAAGATCACAAAGGATGCCGGACTGGACGTTTACAATCAGATCAAAAGCATTCAGCCGATCTGCTTTGAAAATGCATGCTGGGCATACATCACCGGCGCAGCAATCGCAATTAAGAAAGGCTGCACGAGAGCGGCAGACGCAGCTGCAGCAATCGGAGAAGGCCTTCAGGCTTTCTGTATTCCGGGATCTGTTGCTGATCAGCGTAAAGTTGGTCTTGGACACGGTAATCTTGGTAAAATGCTTCTTGAAGAGTCAACAGACTGCTTCTGCTTCCTGGCAGGACATGAGTCCTTTGCTGCAGCAGAGGGTGCGATCGGTATCGCAGAGAAAGCAAACAAGGTTCGTAAAAAACCGCTCCGCGTTATCCTGAACGGTCTTGGAAAAGACGCTGCAAAGATCATTTCCAGAATCAATGGATTTACATACGTACAGACAGATTATGACTATTATACAGGAGAACTGAAAGAAATTTCCCGTACAGCATATTCTGACGGCCTCCGTTCAAAGGTAAACTGCTACGGAGCCAACGATGTACGCGAAGGCGTTGCTATCATGTGGAAAGAGGGCGTAGATGTTTCTATCACAGGTAACTCAACAAACCCGACACGTTTCCAGCATCCGGTAGCAGGTACATATAAGAAAGAGTGCGTAGAGGCAGGAAAGAAATACTTCTCCGTTGCATCCGGCGGCGGTACAGGACGTACCCTTCATCCGGACAACATGGCAGCAGGACCGGCTTCCTACGGTATGACAGATACACTGGGACGTATGCACTCTGATGCTCAGTTCGCAGGTTCTTCTTCTGTACCGGCTCACGTTGAGATGATGGGTCTGATCGGTGCAGGAAACAACCCGATGGTTGGTATGACAGTTGCAGTTGCAGTTTCTGTAGAGGAAGCAGCAAAGGCTGGCAAGTTCTAAGAAGATAAGAGATCCTATAAAGGAGCTGTTGTAAAATAGATAAGCTATCATCTATGGAGCAACAGCTCCTCTTTTTATCCCCTTTTCTTGTTGTACGATCCGGAATGTGATATACTCTCTGAATGATAAAATACCAGATAAGACAGAACAGATGGAGAAAATGATACATGGAAGAGAAGAGGACAATACTCATTATAGAAGATGATGCAGATATCAGTCAGCTCCTGTATACTGCCCTTTCCAAAGCAGGGTATAATGCAGTACAGGCATATTCCGGAACAGAAGGTAAGATGCTGCTGGGCATGAAAGAGAAGAAATTTGCACTGATTCTTCTGGACCTGATGCTGCCCGGGATGTCCGGAGAAGAACTGCTCTCCGTCATTCGCTCAGAAAGCGATATTCCCGTGATTGTACTGACAGCGAAAGATGAACTGGATGATAAGATCAGCGTGCTTACCGGAGGTGCAGACGATTATATTACCAAGCCATTCGAGATACCGGAAGTGCTTGCGCGGATTCAGGTGCAGTTAAGGCACGCGGTAAAAGAACAGGAATCAGACAGACTTATTTACCGCGGTATGGTTCTGGATAAGACGGCGCGGCAGGTAATGATTGAAGGGAAAACTCTCCCAAAGATCACAAAGCAGGAGTTTGCTATTCTGGAACTTCTGATCCGCCATCCGAAACAGGTATACAGTAAAGAGGACATTTTTGAATATGCCTGGGAAGAACCCTATATTGGAGAAACGAAAACTCTGGATGTTCACATCAGCAATATCCGTAAGAAAATCAAGGCTGTGACCCCGGAAGAGTATATTGAGACTGTATGGGGAATCGGTTACCGGCTTCATCCGTAATCTTTACTCTTTTTTTACTTTTTATTTGCGTTTGATTAGGGAGTGTACTCTATGATAACAGTACAGCGGTGATACAGGAAAGAGATGTTCCGGAGACCGTCTGTATAAAAAGAAAAAAAGGAGAGAAGAAGATGAGCGAGATCTTATTGCAGACCAGCGGACTGACAAAAAGGTACGGACGCCATAAAGCCGTAGATCATGTAAACATTCATATTAAAAAGGGCGCTATATATGGTTTTATCGGCAGAAACGGAGCGGGAAAGACAACCTGCCTCCGTATGATCAGCGGACTGGCAAAACCGACAGAGGGTGAGATAACCCTGTTCGGATATCAGGGAAAAGAATTGAAAGAAGTGCGCTCCAGAATCGGATGTCTGATTGAGGCGCCGGGACTGTACGGAAATATGACTGCCTATGAGAATCTGAAGATCAAATGCAGGCTGTTTGGCATCAGTAAACCCGGATATATTGAGGAGATTCTGGAGACAGTCGGATTAAAAGATGTGGGGAAGAAGAAAACAAAGCATTTCTCCCTGGGAATGAAACAGCGCCTGGGAATCGGCCTGGCGCTTGTGGGAGAACCGGACCTGCTTGTACTGGACGAACCGATTAACGGCCTGGATCCGCAGGGGATTGCGGAAGTCAGAGATACGATACAGTCTCTCTGTGACCAGAGAAATATGACCGTGCTGATATCCAGCCACATTCTGGAAGAACTTTCCAAAATTGCTACAGATTACGGTATTATACACAATGGCGTCCTCCTGCAGGAGCTGACCAGAGATGAACTGATGAAGCGCTGCAGTGAGAGGATCGAGATTACGCTGGAGTGCCCGGAGGCGGCAATCCCTGTGCTGGATCGCATGGGATTTACCAGTTATCAGGTGACAGATAAACATCATATACATGTATTTGAACGTTTGAACGAAAGTGACGTACTGAATATGGCGCTGGCCAGAGCAGGCGTTCCGGTCAGAGGAATTGCGGTTACCAGCGAGGAACTTGAAAATTATTTTCTGAATCTGACAGGAGGTGCCAGCCATGCTTAATATGATAAAAATGGATCTGTACAGGATGTTTCATACAAAGGCACTCTATGTAATCTGGATTGTACTGGCGGCAGCAGTATTTTTTACCACTTATATGTCCCGGGAAGATCTGCAGTCTATTCAGAGGATGGCACAGGAGAATACGGACCCGGGGGAAACGGCAGGAGAAGAGGAACAGGAAGAAGAAAGGATCAACATGGGAATGCAGGTTATGATTCCTACGCAGCCGGGAGAGAAAGTAACACTTTTTGACCAGATATATGCAAACCTTCAGGCAAAATTTGCAGCTTTATTCTTTCTGATTTTTGCTGTTCTGTATTCTGCGGCAGATATCGGCAGCGGATATATCAAGAATATCGGCGGCCAGGTGCGGGAGAGGTCGTCACTGATTCTGTCCAGAGCGGCAGCGCTTCTGGTATATACAGTACTTTCCATGGCTCTTTATGTGATTTTTCAGGCGGTCTGCCAGAAGATCTGTTTTGGCTATCTGATTGTTGGAGACGCAGCACAGTTATGGAAATATGTGGGTGTGCAGACGGTTCTTCATTATGCACTTGTGCTGATTGCCATGGCTCTGGCCGTAATTCTGAAATATAATGTAATCAGCATGACTTTGTCCATTTGTCTGACCATGAATGTACTCGTTATTTTTTACAGCGCAATTGATAAAGTCATTCATAGTCTGGGGGCAGAAGATTTTCAGATCATCGAACATACAGTGACAGGAAAGATCGCTCTTCTGTCTATGAACGGGGGCGGAAAGGAGTATCTGTTTGCTCTGGCTACAGCGGCTGTGTTCGGGGCGGCTGTAACGGCTCTGACCTGTGTGGTATTCAGACGGAGAGATATCTGAAAGAATTTCTCCCGAGAACCGGAAGGCGGTAAGCGCGCCAAATACAAAGAAAGTGATATTTTGTGAGACGACAGGACAAAGCAGATGATTCTGTCCTGTGAGAAGGAGTTATCGTTATGGAATATATAGCAGGAATACTGGCAATATTGTTTCTCGTTCAGACAGGGCTGTTTCTGAAATATCAGCGGCAGGTGAAGGACATCTGCCGCCAGCTTGCGTTCCTGCTAAAAAATGAGAGCAATATGCTGATTACCTCGGATATAGAGACAGGAGGAATCGGAAGGCTCAGGGATTCCTTAAATGAGCTTTTATCCCGGCAGCGCGGAGAGAAAGTCCGGTATCAGGAAAAAGAAAAGATGATTTCCGAGATCTATACCAGTCTGTCCCATGATATTCGTACGCCGCTGACTTCACTGGACGGGTATTTTCAGCTTCTGGAGACCAGTGAGGACCCAAAGGAGCAGGACCGCTATATTCAGATCATCCAGGAGAGGATTTCAAGCCTGAAAGAAATGCTTGAGGAATTGTTCCTTTTTGCAAAGCTGAAAAACGATTCCTATCAGATTGAGCTGTCGGTATGCTGTTTCAGCGGAATTCTGAAAGAAACGGTATTTTCTTACTATGACGAGTGGCAGAGGAGAGGACTGAAACCGGAGATTCAGATTCCCGGGGAACGTCTTTATTTTACGGGGAATGAGCAGGCTCTCAGAAGGCTGATCCAGAATGTGATAAAAAACGGACTGGATCATGGAAAAGATAAAATCGGAATTTGTCTGTACAGAAATGAAGGCATGCTTCACCTGAAGATCAGCAACCAGACCGATCACCCGGAGAAGATTGATATTTCCCGGGTCTTTGAACGTTTTTATAAGGCGGACGGGGCCAGAAGCAGAACTTCCAGCGGACTGGGTCTTTCCATTGCAAGAGAACTGGCTGTGAAAATGGGCGGAGAGATGCAGGCAGGCATCAGTGGAGAGGAATTCTGGATTGAGGCGGTATTCCCGGAAACTGAGAAATAAGAGGAATGCCCGGCTGCGGCGCATGTAAGGTCCTTGCAATCTGATTTTTCCGGCGGTATAATTTTTTATGGAAAAGGAGGCAGTTGAGCGATGAAAGTATTAATGATTAATGGAAGTCCTCATGCAAAAGGAAATACATATCTTGCGCTGCATGAGATGGAAAAGGTATTTGCGGAGGAGGAAATCGAAACAGAGATCCTTCATATCGGAAATAAGGATATCCGGGGCTGTATCGCCTGTAATTCCTGTGCAAAGAACGAAACATGTGTTTTTGATGACCCTGTTAATGAGACGGCTTCGAAGTTTGAGGAGTGTGACGGCCTTGTTGTAGCAAGCCCGGTATACTATGCTTCGGCAAACGCAACTCTTGTCGCTTTCCTTGACCGCCTGTTCTACAGCACCCCATTTGATAAAACAATGAAAGTGGGAGCAAGTGTGGTAGCGGCGAGAAGAGGAGGCCTTTCCTCTACTTTTGACGAATTGAATAAGTATTTTACAATCAGCGGCATGCCGGTGGCGTCCAGCCAGTACTGGAACAGTATTCACGGAAGAGAACAGGGAGAAGCGCAGCAGGATCCGGAAGGGCTTCAGACCATGCGTACTCTGGCCCGGAATATGTCTTTCCTGATGAAGAGTATTGCACTTGGAAAAGAAAAGTATGGCCTTCCGGAGAAAGAAGCCCCCAGTTTCACAAATTTTGTCCGGTAAAAAACCGCTTTCCTCAGAGAAAGGAGAACATATGGAGTTAAGAGACGAACTGATCCGGTTAAGAGAGAGTACGGGAATGAATAAGAAACAGTTTTCAGAGTATTTTGGAATACCATACCGGACATTTCAGGACTGGGAGCTTGGAAACCGGAGAGTGCCGGAATACCTGTTCCGCCTTATGGAGTACAAGGTCAGGATGGAGAAACTTGCAGGGGATAATCAGGACAATTCTGTGTGAAACAGAAGATGCCGGGAATCCGATGCCGTGGATACAGAAAGCAGTGAATGATACTTCTTTACAGGAAGAATATAAAGTGATATCATATTGATATCAAAAAATCCGGTAAGGAGGGAAACAACAATGGAAGAAAAAATACTGCTGAACAGAAAACATGGTATGGCTGCGCTGCTGATAACGCTCATATTATATCTGGCTGCTGTTGCGGGATGTGTTTTCGGAGGAATTATTCTGGGAGATAACGGAAATGCGGCACTGCTGGTTATCAGTATTATATGGCTGTGTATCGGGTGGATTCCGTTCTGCGGTCTGAAGATTCTGGAACCTCAGGAGGCTCTTGTCCTGACCCTTTTCGGGAAATATGTGGGAACGCTTAAGGGGGATGGATATTACTTTGTAAATCCGTTCTGTACTGCAGTGAATCCTGCGGCAGACACCCACCTGAATCAGAGCGGCGACGTGGATAACGGCGCGGCAAAGTCTGCACTGTCTTTGGCTTTTACTTCCGGAAGGGCGGAGGTAACTGTTCCCGGCAAAAAGAAGGTGTCTCTGAAAATCATGACATTGAATAACAACCGGCAGAAGATCAATGACTGTCTTGGAAATCCGGTGGAAATCGGCATTGCAGTAATGTGGAGAGTTGTTGATACGGCAAAAGCGGTATTTAATGTGGACAACTATAAGGAGTATCTTTCCCTCCAGTGCGATACAGCCCTCAGAAATATCGTACGCATTTATCCGTATGATGTAGCCCCGAATGTGGATACGACAGGCGATGGTATCGCTGATGAGGGAAGTCTTAGAGGATCCAGCGAGGTCGTTGCCTCAAGAATCCGGGACGAGATTCAGAAGCGTGTGGAAGATGCGGGGCTTGAGATCGTGGAGGCGCGCATTACTTATCTTGCCTATGCCCCCGAGATTGCTGCGGTGATGCTGCAGAGACAGCAGGCCTCTGCGGTAATTGACGCACGTAAGATGATTGTGGACGGCGCAGTCGGCATGGTTGAGATGGCGCTGGATCGACTGAGCGAAAACGGTGTGGTAGAACTGGATGAGGAGAGAAAAGCTGCGATGGTATCAAATCTTCTTGTGGTTCTGTGTGGAAACCGGGATGCCCAGCCTGTCGTAAATTCCGGCAGTCTCTACTAGAATGGCAGAGAAAAGCAGAAAACAGATCCCTCTCAGATTGTCTGCAAAACTTTATGATGCCATTGCAGCCTGGGCGGAAGATGATTTCCGCTCAGTAAACGGACAGATTGAGTATCTGCTGACCCAATGCGTAAGACACAGAAAAGGGAAAGATATCTCAGAAAATCAATCTGATCCCGAAGAAGAATGATGATTTCCGCAGGATCTGACGGGAGTCTGCTATAATTTACCAGACAGGTATGCTGCTTTCTGATTGTTTTTTAGAGAGCAGTATACCTTTTTTCTATATTTCTTTATATCCGAAAAGTATTAGACAGGACCGGAAGGAAAGGATATAATGAATTGAACTGGTAAATTAACTGTATGTGGTACAGATATGAAATTCAAAAAAGAAAGAAGGAACAGCAAATGATTTACAGAAATTTTCAGGACATGAAACTTTCCGCGCTTGGGATGGGGGCTATGCGTCTTCCTGTAATTGACGGAGATGATTCCAGGATTGATGTGGAGACAGCAGAGAAAATGATCGATTATGCTATGTCTCAGGGAATAAATTATTACGACACAGCATGGGGATATCATAATGGAAATTCAGAGATTGTTGTAGGCAGCGCTCTGCAGAAATATCCGAGAGACAGCTTCTGCCTGGCAGATAAATTCCCGGGATATGACCTGTCCAATATGGATAAGGTAGAAGAGATTTTTGAGGAACAGCTGAAAAAGTGTAAAGTAGAATATTTTGATTTCTATCTGTTCCACAATGTCTGCGAGATGAATATTGATGCTTATCTGGATCCGAAATATGGAATTTACGACTATCTTATCGCACAGAAAAAAGCAGGCAGAATCCGTCATCTGGGATTTTCGGCTCACGGAAACTATGACGTAGTGAAGCGGTTTCTGGATGCTTATGGCAAGGATATGGAGTTCTGCCAGCTTCAGCTTAACTATCTGGACTGGAAGTTCCAGGGAGGCAAAGAGAAGGTTGATCTTCTGAACGAATGGAAGATTCCGGTATGGGTAATGGAGCCTCTGCGCGGCGGAAGACTGGCGTCTCTTGAGGAAAAGGATGAGGCTGCGCTGAAAGAACTGCGTCCGGATGAGAAAATTCCTGCATGGGCGTTCCGGTTTCTGCAGTCGGTTCCTTCTGTGACAATGGTGCTTTCCGGTATGTCTTCCATGGAACAGCTTCAGGAGAATATCCGTACATACGCGGAAGACAAACCGCTGAATGAAAAAGAGATGGATTGCCTGCTGTCTATCGCAGACGGTATGCTGGAGAAAAAAGTTCTCCCCTGTACTGCCTGTCATTACTGCGTGAGCCACTGTCCCCAGGAACTGGATATTCCGGAGTTGCTGGCTCTTTACAATGAACACTGCTTTACAGAAGGCGGATTCATTGCCCCGATGACTCTTTCTTCTTATCCGAAAGAGAAACTTCCCAGTGCATGTATCGGCTGCGGAAGCTGTCAGGCTGTCTGTCCTCAGCAGATTAATATACCGGAGGCAATGCATGATTTTGCGCAGAAACTGAATCTGTAACAGCTCCGGCAGGACTTTTTCAGAACAGACTGTATGAAATAAAAATAAGTGTGACGGAATAAGGAAATGGGAATACATCTCCGGACCGGCTGAAAAATTCAGCGGGGTCCGGAGATTTTTATTATATAAAAATCTACACTTTTTATTGAATAAACTGACATATTCTGAAAATAAAATTGAAAATACATAAAAAAACTGATATAATTTCATAAAATTTGTACATTATTTACATAGAAGGGGGATAAATGATAAAAAGAAAGAAATGGATTCTGCTGTTCCTGGCTGTTTTACTGATATTTTCCGGCTGTCAGATACAGACAGGACAGAAGAATAAGGAGGACCATCCGGCTTATCTGAATCAGATTATTCCGTGGGAAATGGGATTCCTGGCAGTCGGAGATCAGGAACTTGTGCTTGAAATTTCTGCTGAGGGAATATGCAGGGAGATCCCGGCAGAATGGAAAGGAGACATCCGGGGAATCTGGAGCAACGGGACAGATGTTTTCACGGCAGGAGAGAAGGGACAGATCTTCCGGGGAGATTCCAGACTCGATTTCAGGCAGGAAGAGACCGGATGCAAGGAAAACCTGACTTCCGGAACTTCTTTTCTGGGCCGGGAATACTGCGGCGGGGAAAATGGAACGGTTCTTTCATCAGATGGAGAAGGAAAATGGGAACCATGCAGTGTTCAGATTACGGGAACGGTTACGGGTATGGCTGCTTCAGAGAGAATCTGTCTTCTTGTTACCGATCAGGGTGAGACAGCTGTGACAGCGGACGGGGAGCTCTGGTCCGTTCTGCGATATGGAGAATACTATCAGAAAGAAGTGACATTCCAGGGACTTACATATGACGGCAGCAATTTCTGGGCGTTTGGGACAACAGAGGAGGGCACCCGCCTTTTCTACACGGATTCCGGAACTGTCTGGGCCGAAAGAGATATCAACTATCTGGAAGGAAATATGGCTGATCTGTCAGGATCCTGTCTCTGACAACGGACGGGCAGCAGCTTTATGCATGGTGTGAAGGAGGGAGGCTCCTTACTTTTCCTGACTGCCTGCAATGCAACAAAGAAACGAAAATACAGGGAATTGATTTTGGGGCAGCTGCCTATAACGGAGGAAAACTTCTGATTGCAGAAGATTCCGCCCATATACAGGTTCTGGATACGGAGGCGGCAAAGCAGGATCAGATGTCTCCGGAAACCGCATATCAGAAACAGCAGGAAGGGGCTGTGCTGATAGATGTCAGGAATATGGAGGAGCATAAAGAAAAGGCAATAAAAGGCAGCATCTGTATTCCGCTGGAAGAGCTGGGACAACGGCTCCCGGAAGAATATCCGGATTTGGGTCAGGTACTGATTTTTTACTGCTCGAAAGGAATCCGCAGTCAATCCGCCGTAGAGACGGCGCGGAAACTCGGATATGTAGAAGTTTACAGCCTGGGAAGTATAGACAACTGGAAATATGAAACAGAATAAAAGGAGGAAAAGGAATGAGAGCAAAAAAAGTTTTCGCAGCAGTTCTGGCAGGTGTCCTGATTGCAGGATATCTTCCGGATATGGGAACCGGAGGAGAAACCGGAGAAGCAAAAGCCGCAGAAAAATCAGCGGTGCCGGCATATCTTGATACGTCCCTCGGTTTTGAAGAAAGGGCGGCAGATCTGGTATCCAGAATGACTCTGGATGAGAAAGCGCTGCAGACAATTACAACCAATGCGGCAGCGATTCCCAGACTGGGGGTGTCAGAGTATAACTACTGGAGCGAAGGACTTCACGGGGTGGCAAGATCCGGCCGTGCTACTTCTTTTCCCCACGGGCTTGGCATTGCTTCCACCTGGAATGCAGATCTGGTCTATGAGATGGGAGACGCAATCTCCGATGAGGCCAGAGGGTACGCAAACGGAACCGGAAAAGGTCTTTCCTACTGGTCGCCTACCATCAATCTGGCAAGGGACCCACGCTGGGGAAGAGCAGAAGAGGGATATGGAGAAGACCCCTACCTGACTACGGTAATCGGTGAAAATTATGTAAACGGCATGCAGGGGGAAGATGACACGTATCTCAAAACGATTGCAACCCTGAAGCATTTCCTTGCCAATAACAGTGAGTATAACCGTCATACGGGCAGTTCCGATGTAGACGACAGGGATTTAAGAGAATATTATTCCTATACATTCAAAAATATTGTGGAGAACACAGATGTTGCTTCTGTTATGAGCTCCTACAATCAGCTTAACGGCACGCCTATGCCGGCAAATAAATTTATGCTGACGGATCTGCTTCGCAATACATGGGGATTTGACGGTTACGTGACATCAGACTGTGGAGCGATTGCTGACATTTATCAGAATCACAAATGGCAGCCGGAGGGTATGGACCGTCCGGTTAATTCGGTGGAAGCTACTGCAGCGGCGATTACTGCAGGTACGGATATTAACTGTGGTTCTGTATACCATGTAAATGTAAAACAGGCCATTGAACAGGGACTGATGACGGAAGATGATCTGGACCGGGCGCTGATCCGTCTGTTTACGGCACGTATGAAGACCGGAGAGTTTGATCCGGATGAGATGGTAGAGTATAAAAGTGATAAATATTCATTTGACAGCCAGGTGGAGAATGAAGAGCATAAACAGCTGGCAGAGGATATGTCGGATGAGGCAATCGTTCTGCTTCAGAATGAAGATGATTTCCTTCCCCTGGGCTCAGAGGAGAAGAATATCGTAATTGTAGGCGAGATGGCTCAGAGATGCACCCAGGGAGACTACAGCGCCGATCCATCGGATGAGAACTGTTCTACACCGGTGGAGGGAATCACGGCAGCGGCTCAGAGAGCAGGTTCTGATATTAAGGTGGACTATATTAATCATTACGGTGTGACAGACGCATCCGGTGTAAAATATCTTCTGAATGTACAGGGATTTGAATTTGGTTACGGAGATGGTTCCACAATATCAAAAACCGCGGCACAGGCAGATGGATATGAAGCATGTGTGGTAGAGACAAATGCCAATCAGAATTTCGGATATATGAACTCCGGCGCATATGCTTTGTATAAAGATGTGGACGTGACTGATCTGAAAACATTCTGTGTTCAGGCTGCAGGAGCCGACAACGAATCCTACAGCAGTACGGCAAAACTTCATCTTGATTCTCCAAACGGAGAGGTTATTGCGGCGGTGGATGCTGATTATACAAGCGGATGGCAGGATTATGCCGCTTATACGGGAGAGGTTTCGTCAGATGCGGCAGGCGTCCATGATCTGTATATCACATTTGAATTTAATTACTCGGATGTCAGTTTTTCAGCAGAGGAAGAGGCGCTGATCCGAAATGCAGATGCGGTTATCGTAGTGGCCGGTACAAGAACCATAGACGGTGAGGGGGCACTTGGAAATCCGGACAGTGATTCGGCAGAGGAAGTGGACCGTGAGACACTTGACTTTCCGAGAAATCAGGCGGGAAGTATTCTTAAGTGCGCGCAGCTGAATGAAAACACGGTTGTATGTATTTCTGCTGTAGGCCAGATGAACGTGGAACCTTTTAAAAATGAGGTAAAGGCAATTACATGGAATACATATAACGGACAGGCGCAGGGCAATGCGCTTGGAAGAATTCTGTACGGAGAAAAAAATCCCAGCGCAAAACTGACATTTACCTGGTATACAAGCATTTATGATCTGGATGATATCGGCGTATACAGTATTCGTTCTGATGAGACAAGCAACGGAAGAACCTACCAGTATTTTACCGGTGAGGTGACATGGCCCTTCGGTTATGGCCTGAGCTATACAGATTTTAAGTACAGCAATCTGAAAATTGACAAAGATACGGTTACTACCAATGACCAGATCCAGGTAAGTGTGGATGTGACAAATACCGGATCAAGAGACGGCCAGGAAGTGGTGGAGATGTACGTGGCGTCCCCGGATGCGGAGAAAAAGGACAGACCGGTAAAACGTCTGAAAGGTTTTGACAAAGTCGACCTGGCGGCAGGAGAGACGAAAACCGTAACCATGACCCTCAATACAGATGAACTGGAATACTGGTCTGAGAATGAAAACAGATTTGACTATGATCTTGGAACCTATGAGATCCAGATCGGACCTGCCAGTGATACTGTAGCACTATCTGCAACTTTTTCTATGACAGAAAAGGCTGATCCGACTTTGAAGACAGTAACGCTTACCGGAAAAGCTGTCTTTGATGAAACGGAGATCGGCGAGCCGGCAGAGACGACGCTGACAGCAGCTCTGAATGACGACTCCTTCATTGATATAACGGATGTTGTATACACCAGCAGCAATGAATCCGTGGCCCGTGTAGACGAAAACGGGAACGTGACGGCAGTCGGATATGGAACTGCGACAATTACAGCTGCTGTGACATGGAACGGCGAGACTGTAACAGGAAGTTATGCAGTGGCAGTACAGGAAACAGCCGGAAAAGATCTCTATTACATCACATCAAGGGACGGCAGTGTTGTTATTGCAGTCAATGGCGGCAGCACAGAATCCGGCGCAGTGCTTATAGAGTGGGAAAATAACGGCGGCACAGATCAGCAGTGGTCGCTGGAAGATCCAGGAGACGGATATTATTATCTGGTAAACAGTAAGAGCGGTCTCCTGGCAACAGCGGAAAATACAGATGAAAATTCACGTCTGATTCAGAAGGAACAGACAGAAGGGGATACAAATCAGCTCTGGCAGCTTGAGGAAAGTAATGAAGATGGCTATTATCTGATTATAAACGCAGAAACAGGATATGCCATCAGCCGAGGGCCTTCTGAGTGGATTAACGGCTGGGAGCTGAATCCCTTTGTAATGGCAGAGAAAAATGCAGATGATGATAATCAGCTCTGGAGTTTGGAAGCCCTGATTACGCAATATACAATACAGGCGTCGGCAGGAGAGGGAGGAAGCATCAGTCCGGATGGAAGAAGCACCGTTGTTGAAAATGGCAATATCGTATATACAATTACCGCGGATCCAGGTTATCAGATCAAAGACGTTCTTGTAAACGGAGAATCTGTCGGAGCAGTTTCAGAATATACATTTAAAAATGTAAATGCGGATGCTGCGATAGAAGCTGTTTTTGAAGCAAGCTCTGAACCGGCTGAACCTGTTCTGGATAGAATTGAGCTGACAGGTCCGGATAAGACGGAATATAAGCAGGGAGAAGAACTGGATCTGAAAGGACTGACTGTAACAGCGGTATATACTGACGGCACCAGTGAGACAAGAGAAAATGTGCCGGTAAATGACTGCAGGATAAGCGGATATGACCCGGATAAACCGGGAGAGCAGACAATCGCTGTATGGTATGGTGAGAAATCAGAGACCTTTACCGTGAATGTAGTGGAAACAGAAGATCCGGACAAGCCGGGAACAGAGGATCCGGACAATCCGGGAACAGAAGACCCGGATAATCCCGGAACGGAAGATCCGGATAACCCGGGAACGGAAAACCCGGATAATCCGGGGACAGAAGATCCGGACAACCCGGGAACGGAAGACCCGGACAATCCCGGGACGGAAGACCCGGATAACCCGGGAACAGAAGACCCGGACAATCCGGGAACAGAAGACCCGGACAAGCCTGACAGTACTTCGGATAAGCAGGATACAGCAGGAGAGGATAAGGCAGATTCACCTCAGACCGGAGATAATTTCTCCACTGCCGGAGTGGCAGCTCTGCTGGCCATATCAGCAGCCGGTATCTGCATAGGAATGAATTTCCGCAGACGTCAGAAATAGCAGAGAACAGAAAAGAATAAGATCAGAAGTACAGCCGGAACAGAAGATAAATCTTTTGCTCCGGCTGTTTTCATTTTCAGATCCGGCTGCAGGTTAAACAGGAATGTTTATTGATTTTTTCAATTAGAAATGTTATAGTATGAATAATACTGATAACATTTATGGGGAATTCGCACAAGCAGGAGGAGGCCGGCAGATGAGCCAAAACGGTGAACAGAATTTTGTCAATACAGAGATATGGAATTTGTTCCGGAACCGTTTCAAAAGTTCTGTGACAGAAGCGTCCTACTGGTCAGATATTATGGAGTTCTGCCGTTTTACGGGGAAACCTTTTGAAACCGCCGGGAAAGAAGATGTGGAGCGGTATTACAGGATGATGGAAAAGCGGATTGGAGAAGGAAAGATCAGTCCGCTGACTGTAACAAAGAAGTTCAGAGAACTTCATTCTTTTGCAGGATTTTTGGAGGACGAAGGGTGTACGGGCAGGAAAGATAATTTTTATCCCTATCTGAAACATATGAAAAAGGAAGACAGGCTGGCCAGATCTATTCCTGTAGAACATATGGATGCGCTGCTTTCGGCAGCTTCGGAAAATCTTATGTGTTATACAATCCTGTCTCTTATGTACCGGGCTGGTCTGTCTTCCACAGAAATTACGGAACTGAACGGCCCTGAGGACTTTGCCTTCCAGGGGAAGGATGTGTGTGTGTTTCTTCCCGAACGGGAAGAACCCTGCTATATCCCGGAAGATGTGTGGGAGATTGTAAAAGAATATATGAACCAGAGAGAACATTACCCCAGCTTTTTTTATAACCGCAGCGGCCGGAGATTGAATACCATGTATATCAGCCGGATGATGAAACGATACTGCAGCAAGGCAGGAATTCCTTCCTACAGTGCAGAAGCGGTCCGCAACAGCTGTGCATTCAATCTGTTTGCTTATGGGGCTTCCCCGTCTCAGACAGCAGCACAGATGGGCAGAACGCTGCAGCAGATCAGAAGATACCGGGGCGCCGGCTACAGAGACAATCTGAGAAAACAGGCCAACGCCCTGGTAAAGGTAAGAATAGAAAAACCGTAATATTTTGTGTGTGAGGCGACAAAGACCGTCCGGCAGTACGGCTACTGCACCAGATATTTCCGTACCAGGCAGGATATAACTCCGGCTGCACAAAGTCCCAGCAGAGTATTGTGCATAGAGCCGAATACCAGCAGCGCTCCTTTTAGTCCGTAAAGCACATCCGGAGAGGAGGGCACAAACCGATTAAACAGAAAAGCCAGATAAGAAGCGGCGAATACAATAATAAATGAGGTAAGTCCTCTGCCGGCATCCTCTTTCCGGATCCCGCCGGCATCTCTTATCCGGACCCTTGTCATGGCCCAGAAAAAGGAGATGAGTTCAAAGAGCAGGAAGAGAATGACAACCGTGAGATAGGACAGCAGAGTCACTGAAAATGTTTTTGTGCGGATGGATTCTGTTATGTCGCCATAGGGCACACTTGCCCTCCAGAAAGTATAGGTTACATAGACGCTGACAGCAAGAATCAGGATCAGGGTCAGCTGGCGGATGACAATGCCTGAGATCCTGGAAAGTGTCCGTCCCCCTTTCTGGATCGGCGCGGCAAGATGTACACCGCCCCGTCTCCTTCTTCCGGATTTTCTCCTGGCAGGGGCATAATCGCTGTCATAGTCGTCATCATACCCGTTATTATAGCCGTCGTCAGAATCACTTTCCAGGCTGTCATCATAGCCGTCGTACATATCCGGATAATCATCTTCGGAAAAGTCTTCCTCTGCAGGCTTCTGTCCGGAACCGCTGCTATCATCCGGATTATCTGAAAAATCCGAGGAAAGATCCTCGTCCTCATCATATGTTACTTCAAAATCTTCATCAAACAGATCAGAGAAATCCTTTTTTGAATCCATGGAAATCCCTCGCTTTCTTTTAACTTCGTTTAAAAATCCTTTCTATGGTATACCGTTTTTCTGAAATTCTCAACCCCTGTCATGAAAAATTAATAAGATTATTATAGATTTGTTCCGGAGCACATAAGCTGAGAAGAAGGGCTCTGACAGCAGATCCGGTGCAGACCGCAATGCCTTACAAAAGTGTAAGAAGCAGCGGTGAAAATGTAAGGACAATAAATGGCAGCCCTTTTCCGGGCCCTGCTAGAATAAGAATGCAGACAGAAAAACAGGTATAACCATAATCAGGAGGCTGAACAATGATGAAAACAATTCTGCCGGAAAATAAAGAACTCAGTTATGTGAAAGATAAAAAGAAGGAAAATCAGACAAAAAGAAGAGCGGGAAAAGCGCTGGGCTGGATACTGCTTGCAGCGGCAGTCCTGGTTATTGTCCCTGTGGGCTGCATCATGTTTATGATTTCCGGGGTCTGGTCCGCTGCCGACAGAGTATTAAGCAGAATCGGAAAATGAATACCATGGGTGAATGAACTGCATCGTCATATAAATCTTTTTAACATTGTTTTAAAAATCTTTTTATTTTCTTAAGAATTCCTTTTCGATTATCTTAAGATCATGTGTTTAAAATAAATGCAAACAGATTTTATGGTGTAATAAGGAATTAAAGAGGGCGGTACATATGAAATATCTGACATTTACAGTTCCGTGCTATAACTCAGAGAGCTATATGAGACGCTGCGTGGACTCGCTGCTGTGCTGCGGAACCGATGCGGAGATTATTCTGATCGATGACGGCTCCAAAGACAGAACCGGAGAGATTGCAGACGAATATCAGAAGCATTTCCCTGATATTGTAAAAGTGGTTCATAAGGAAAACGGCGGTCATGGTTCCGGCGTCAATAAAGGCCTGGAAATGGCAGAGGGACTTTATTTTAAGGTCGTGGATTCAGACGACTGGCTGGATCAGGAGGCCTGTAAGAAGCTGCTGGTAAAGATCAGAGAATTCTGCGGTGGAGGCAGATATGAATTTGAGGATAACATACCGGATCTGTTTATATGTAATTATGTGTACGATCATCTGGATGAGGGCACAAGCAGGGTTATGGATTACAGAAATGTCTTTCCGGATGAAAAGATGTGTACGTGGAATACCATCGGCAGGTTCCGGCCATCCCAGTATCTGATTATGCATTCACTGATATTCCGCACCGCGGTGCTGAAACGATCCGGAGTAAAACTTCCGGAGCATACGTTTTATGTGGATAATCTGTTTTCCTATCAGCCGCTGCCGTATGCAGAGAATCTTTATTATATGGATATTGACCTGTATCATTATTATCTCGGGCGGGAGGATCAGTCCGTAAATGAAAAGGTTCTGATGAGCCGGATTGACCAGCAGATCCGTGTGACAGAAATGGTGGCACGCAGTGTGGATCTGAAAAAGGTCAGAAAAAAATATCCCAGGCTGGCATCTTATATGATAAGAAACATTTCCATTATGCTGTCGATTTCTTCCGTTCATCTGCTCCTGATCCGGACGGACGAGGCCAGAGCCAAGCGGAAAAATATGTGGGAGGAAATCCGGCAGTACGATAAAAAACTTTATTACCGGCTCCGGTATTCTACTCTCAGTGGTCTGACATATCTGCCCGGCAGACTGGGCGGCAGGCTGACGGTAGGCGGCTACCGGTTTGCAAGAAAAATCTATCAGTTTCAGTAAATACAGAAGAAAACAGGAGGAACGCAATGGCTGAGATTTACATTGCATTTGTGGATACGCCGGGGCTTTTTGCATGGCTGATCCGCCGGGTGATCCGCCAGAAGTACATTCATGTGGCTCTGGCGCTGGATCCGTATCTCAGAGAGACATACAGCATAGGGAGAAGACATCCTTCCATCCCTCTGATCGCAGGGTTTGAAAAAGAAGAAAAAGAGAAAATACTCAGAGCTTTTCCGGAAGCGGACTACATGGTATGCAGTATAACATGCACGTCCCGTCAGAAGGCATATATTGAACAGGAACTGAAAAAAGCCATGAAGGCAAGATTCCGTTATCATTATGCCGTGATCGGCCTTCCTTTTATCCTTCTCGGAAAACCTTTTTACCAGAAAAATCATTTTACCTGTTCTTCCTATATTGCGAAACTTCTGGAAGAAGCAGGCGTTTGCAGGTGGGAGCGTCATTTTTCACTGATTACGCCAAAAGATTTTTATGAATATAAAGAAAAACAGATGATATTTGAAGGTTCGCTTAAAGAACTGGTAGAATGGGATCAGACAGCAGCTAAAGAAAATGTTCCCGCATTCCGTTTTATACGGCCAGCATTTGCCGGCGCTCTGTCAAGAGGAGGTTCTTATGAGCGGTAAGAAAAAAGTACTTCAGATCGTTTTTTTTCTGGCAGTTATGCTGCTGACTTTTTACGCGCTGTTCAGCGGACGGGATCTGGGTGAGATCGCCCGCGCGGTCGGAAGAATGTCGCCGGTATATCTGATTCCTGCCGTGCTTCTGGCTGTGTTCTTTGTATGCGCGGAGGGAATTATGATCTGGTATCTTCTGAATTCTATGCCGGGAAAGAAAAACCGGGTATGGAGGTGCATTCAGTATTCTTTTATCGGATTTTTCTACTCCGGAATTACTCCTTCAGCTACAGGAGGACAGCCGGTGCAGCTTTACTATATGAATAAAGACGGAAACCGGATTTCGGACAGTACCGTGGTACTTATGACAGTTGCTGTTGTATATAAGTTTGTTCTTGTTGTTATGGGAGCGGGGATTCTTATATTCTGGCACAGGCCGCTTGTAGCGGAACTCCGCCATTATTTCCCGCTGTTTATCCTCGGACTGATGCTGAATGTAATCCTGGTTGTCCTTATTCTGGGTGTAATGATATTCCCTGGAATCATAAGGAAGATTGCCCTGTTCTTTGAAAGACTTCTGATTCGTATGCATATCTTGAAATTCTCAGAAAAGAGAGTGGAAAAGATGGAAGGGTTTATCGGAAATTATCAGCAGGCAGTGGGATGGCTGGGAAAACATAAAAGGAAGCTGGCGGTGGTGGCTGTGCTTACCTTTCTTCAGCGGTGCAGCGTATTTGTGCTGACGTATATGGTATATCTGGGATTCGGACAGACCGGATCCGGCGCCTTGAAAGTAATTCTTCTCCAGGCTTCCGTCTATATCGCGGTGGACATGCTTCCGCTCCCCGGAGCCCAGGGAATTACAGAGCTGATGTACCAGGCCGTATTTGCCCATGTGTTTGCCGGCGCGTATCTGATTCCATCTATGCTGGTAAGCAGAGGAATAAATTTCTACTTCCTTCTGCTTCTCAGTCTGGCTGTGGTGCTTGTAAACCGATTCGTTTTTGACAGGAGAATGGCGTCCGGCTGTTGACAATTCAAAGAAACAACCGTATAATACACACGATAAATTTCGGTGTGGATTTTTCCGGACGTTCGTCATCTTTTCGCCACACAGCTGTTCTGACGGCTGTGTGGCGTTTTCTGTTATATAAGGGATGCAGCGGGCGGGAAGATCTGCCGCATCAGGAGGTTAATCAGGTGAAGAATGAAGTGATGAGTGACAACTTTATGAAGGAGAAGCCGGTGTTTCCGCTGATTCTGTCTATGGCGCTGCCTATGGTTATTTCAATGCTGGTAAACTCTCTGTATAATATTGTGGACAGTTTTTTCGTAGCAAAGATCAGTGAAGATGCTATGACTGCGCTTTCGCTGGTATATCCGGTTCAGAATTTCATTAATGCGGTCGGTATCGGTTTCGGTGTGGGAATGAATGCTGTAATTGCGCTCCATCTGGGAGCCGGGGATGAGGAAAGGGCAGATAAGGCGGCAACCCAGGGGCTGGCCCTTGGCGTGGTCCATACAATAATTCTGACTGCCGGTTCTATCCTGATTATGCCGGCATTTCTCAGATTTTTTACGGATTCTGAAGCAGTGATCGATCTGGGAATGCGTTACAGCACGATTGTGTTTGCCTTTACATTTTTTATTGTTACAGGCGTGGCTTTTGAAAAAATATTTCAGGCCGTAGGACGGATGAAAGTGACAATGATCAGTCTGATGTGCGGATGCATCCTGAATATTATTCTGGATCCGGTACTGATTTTCGGTCTGGGACCTTTCCCGGAAATGGGAATCGAAGGAGCGGCTCTGGCCACGGGCCTGGGACAGGCAAGTTCTCTTTTTATCTATCTGGCTGTATATTTTATCAGTCCGATCCGGGTGAAAATCGGAAGAAAATATCTTGTTCCGGACAGAAAAATGATTCTCCGGCTGTATTCCGTGGGGATTCCGGCCACTCTGAATCTGGCGCTGCCTTCCATACTGATTTCAGCCCTTAATGGTATCCTGGCATCTTTTTCCCAGGTATATATTCTGGTTCTGGGGATTTACTATAAACTGCAGACATTTTTATACCTGCCGGCAAACGGATTTATTCAGGGAATGCGTCCTCTGGTCGGCTTTAACTATGGAGCAGGGGAATACGGAAGGGTGAAGCAGATTTACCGGATCGTGCTTGGTATGAGCGGCGCGATTATGGCCGTGGGCACAGGAATCTGCCTGGCTGTCCCGGGACAGCTGATCGGGCTGTTTACAAAGAATCCGGAAACCATACAGGCGGGAGCGACAGCGCTGCGCATCATCAGCGCAGGATTTATTGTCTCTTCTGTTTCTGTAACTTCGTCCGGAGCACTGGAAGGACTGGGAAAAGGGACGCCGTCACTTATCATTTCCCTGTCCCGCTATATTGTTGTTATTATTCCTGCAGCATTTATTCTGAGCCGTATTTTCGGAGCAGCGGGCGTGTGGAATGCGTTCTGGGTGGCGGAACTGATTACCGCGGCCGTATCTTTTGCGGTATACAGGCGTGCGGCAGAGAAGCATACAGACTGATCTGCCTGCGTTTGTTCTTGACATCTCTTTATAAACCGCTCACAATAGTGAAAGATGTGAGTGGTTTGTAAGGAGATTTTTTTATGAATATTATTAATATAGAGCATATCGGAAAAATATATGGCGAGAAAGTCATTTTTAAAGACGCGTCTTTCGGGGTACAGCAGGGAGATAAGATCGGTATTGTCGGAATTAACGGAACAGGAAAGTCCACATTGCTTAAGATGATTGCCGGTGAAGAAGTCCCGGACGAGGGCCAGATTGTCTGCCAGAATGGTCTTAAAATCGCCTGGGTTCCCCAGAATCCGGTTTTCCCTCCGGACGCGGATGTCCGGTCCTGTGCATTTGGAACCGGCGGAGGAGAGGAGTGGCAGATTGAAAGTAACCTTCTGGAGCTGGGAATTACCCGGCTGGATCAGAAAATGGAAGAACTTTCCGGAGGGCAGAAGAGAAGAGTTGTGCTTGCCGCAACTCTTGCCGGAGATTTCGATGTACTGCTTCTGGATGAGCCTACCAATCATCTGGACGCCGAGATGATCAGCTGGCTGGAAGAGTATCTCCGCTCTTACCGGGGGACGGTTCTGATGGTTACTCATGACCGGTACTTTCTTGACCGGGTTACAACCCGGATTATGGAAATCAGCCGCGGAAATATCTATGGATATGATGCGGATTATTCCGGATTTCTGGAACTTAAGGCGGCACGGGAGGAGATGGAACAGGCTTCCGAGCGGAAACGGCAGAGTATTCTGCGGATGGAACTGGAATGGGCAAAGCGGGGCTGCCGTGCAAGAACTACAAAACAGAAAGCCCGCCTGGAACGTCTGGAAGCGCTGAAAAACGGAAAAGCACCGGTTCAGGATCAGACGGTTGAGCTGGGATCTGTAGAGACACGTATGGGCAGGAAAACAGTAGAACTGCATCATGTCAGTAAAAAATACGGAGAAAAAAAGATCCTGGAAGATTTCAGCTATATTGTGCTGCGCAATCAGCGGCTGGGAATTATCGGCCCCAACGGCTGCGGAAAATCCACGCTTCTCAAAATGATCGCCGGTCTGACAGCGCCGGATTCGGGAAAGATTGAGATCGGAGAAACTGTCAGGATCGGATATTTTGCCCAGGAAGAGCAGCATATGGATGACAGCCAGCGGGTAATTGACTATGTAAAGGATATTGCCGAATACATTACAACGACAGATGGGAAAATCAGCGCTTCAGCGCTTCTGGAGCGGTTCCTTTTTACCCCGGATATGCAGTATGCCCCTATCGGAAAATTATCCGGAGGAGAAAAGAGAAGGCTGTATCTGCTTGGGGTGCTGGCGGAAAATGCCAATGTGCTTCTGTTTGACGAGGCAGGAAACAATC
Source organism: uncultured Ruminococcus sp. (assembly GCA_900553885.1). Classification (GTDB taxonomy): domain Bacteria; phylum Bacillota; class Clostridia; order Lachnospirales; family Lachnospiraceae; genus Mediterraneibacter. Next base: position 13,601 of record USFD01000027.1, on the reverse strand, counting down.
TGGATATCCCTACGCTTACGATTCTGGAAGATTATCTGAATTCCTTTTCCGGTATTGTAATTGCGGTGTCCCATGACCGGTATTTTCTGGACAATGTGGTGGACCGTATTTTTGAGCTGGACGGAGATGGCCATGTGATTCAGTATGAGGGCGGTTATACCGATTATCTGCGGGCCAGAGCACAGAGAGGGGCGGACCTGCCAGAGACTGACAGGAAGCATTCCGGAAATGCCGGCAAAGGAGGGGAAGCAGGCATAGGGACAAAAGAAGGGCAGAAGTCTTCCGGAAAAGACTGGAAAAAGAATCAGGCGGTGAAACTCAGATTTACTTATAAAGAACAGAGAGAATTTGAGACCATCGATGCGGAAATCGCATCTCTGGAGGAAAAGCTGAAAGCGCTTGAGCAGCAGCTGGAAGCAAATGCCACAAATTCGGTAAAACTCAGAGAACTGATGGAAGAGCAGGCCGGAATCCAGGAGACGCTGGATGAGAAAATGGACCGCTGGATGTATCTGAATGATCTGGCAGAGAGGATTGAGGCGCAGAACCGGTAGCGGTTTATATGGAACGACATTTTAACGTCAGATTTTTTAAGTCAGCGGCTTGACAAAGGAGAGATCAGTTGATAATATTATAGAAAACAGAATGCACTCTGTTTTGTGACAGCTACTTTCCCGCCAGAGTTGTCCGAGCCCATCAGAACAACAGACGAAGGAAAGAGAAAGAGAGGAATCAGATGAGAAAGCAGGTATTTTCATTACTTGTAGATAATAATCCCGGAGTACTGAGCCGGATCTCAGGTCTGTTCAGCCGCCGGGGCTACAGTATTGACAGCATTACAGCCGGCATGACAGCCGATCCCAGATATACCAGAATTACAGTGGTGTCATCCGGTGACGAGCTGATCCTGTCCCAGATTGAGAAACAGGTCAGAAAACTGGAAGATGTTGTAGCGATCAAAGTTCTCAAACCGGAAGAGTCTGTCTGCCGCGAGCTGATTATGGTTAAGCTTCGTGCAAATGCAGCTCAGAGAGGCGAGATTATTTCCGTGGCAGCTCTTTTCCGCGCAAAGATTGTGGATGTGGAAGAGGATTCTCTGATGATTGAACTGACAGGAACCCAGAGCAAACTGGAAGCGTTCCTGAATCTTCTGAAAGATTACGAGATTCTGGAACTTGCAAGGACAGGGATCACCGGACTTTCCAGAGGCAGCAAAGACGTGGAGTTTCTTTAGAAACAGGTTAGTAAGAGGTACCCGGCAGCCGGATGTCCGGCAGGGCCTTTCACTAAAAAACAGATACCGGTCTGTACAGGCCGTCTGTTTTTCATACATATTATTTATTTTTTAGGAGGAATGTAAAATGGCAGCAAAAATCTATTATCAGGAAGATTGTAACCTTTCTCTTCTGGAAGGCAAGACAATTGCAATTATCGGCTATGGAAGCCAGGGACATGCACATGCGCTGAACTTAAGAGAGTCCGGATGCAATGTCATTATCGGTCTTTATGAAGGCAGCAAGTCATGGGCAAAGGCAGAGGCACAGGGATTTGAGGTATATACATCTGCTGAAGCGGCAAAGAAAGCTGATATCATTATGATTCTGATCAATGATGAGAAACAGGCTGCATTATATAAAAATGATATTGCACCGAATCTGGAAGAGGGCAACATGCTTATGTTCGCACACGGATTCAACATCCATTTCGGACAGATTGTACCGCCGGCAAATGTTGACGTTACAATGATCGCACCGAAAGCTCCGGGACACACAGTAAGAAGCGAATATCAGGCTGGAAAAGGTACTCCGTGCCTGGTAGCTGTTGAACAGGATTATACAGGAAAAGCACTTGATATGGCTCTGGCATATGGACTTGCGATCGGCGGAGCAAGAGCAGGTATCCTTGAGACAACATTCCGTACAGAGACAGAGACAGACCTCTTCGGCGAGCAGGCAGTTCTCTGCGGCGGTGTATGCGCTCTGATGCAGGCAGGATTCGAGACTCTGGTTGAGGCCGGATATGATCCGAGAAATGCATACTTTGAGTGTATCCATGAGATGAAACTGATCGTTGACCTGATCTATCAGTCCGGATTCGCAGGAATGAGATACTCTATCTCTAATACAGCAGAGTACGGCGACTACATCACAGGACCGAAGATCATCACAGAGGATACAAAGAAAGCGATGAAGAAAATCCTTTCCGATATCCAGGACGGTACATTCGCAAAAGACTTCCTGCTTGATATGTCTGAGGCAGGCGGACAGGCTCACTTCCGCGCTATGAGAAAACGTGCTGCTGAGCATCCGTCAGAGAAAGTCGGCGAAGAAATCAGAAAACTCTACAGCTGGAGTGATGAGGACAAACTGATCAATAACTAATCTGACAGGCAAGAAAAACGGACTGCCGGAAATCAGACCGTTTGAATACAGAACATACGGGTTATTGCGGCCGGAAGGTCTGCGGTAACCCGTATAAATTTGTCTGAAAATACGGAATGTCCGGATTGTTTTAAAGGAGTGAGAATTTGCAGACTGAAACAAATGATTTCAGCAGGGGCAGTGTCGCCAGGAATATTTTGAATCTGGCTCTGCCTATGACTGCTGCACAGCTGATCAATGTACTGTACAGTATTGTAGACCGGATTTATATCGGAAGACTTCCGCACACTTCCGCGGAAGCACTGACCGGAATCGGGCTTACTCTGCCTGTCATTACTATCATTACTGCTTTTGCAAATCTGTTCGGCATGGGAGGAGCGCCTCTCTGCTCGATTGCCAGGGGAGAACATAACGAAGAAAAAGCCGAAAAGGTAATGGGCAATTCCTTTGTTCTGCTCCTTATATCCGGCGGGATTCTTATGCTGTTCTGCCTGATTTTCAAGCGTCCCCTTCTGTATCTTTTCGGTGCAAGCGATGTGAGCTGGCCTTATGCGGATCAGTATATTACTATATATCTGCTCGGCACACTTTTCGTTATGATAAGTCTGGGAATGAATAATTTTATTAATGCCCAGGGATTTGGGAAAATGGGAATGCTTACAGTTCTTCTGGGGGCTGTTCTGAATATTGTTCTGGATCCTATTCTGATCTTCGGATTCAATATGGGGGTGAGAGGAGCGGCTGTGGCGACGATTATCTCCCAGGGAGCTTCAGCTTTCTGGGTGTTGAAGTTCCTGACAGGAAAGAGAGCGCTTCTCCATCTGAATTTTTCCGGAATGCGTCTGGAATGGAAACGGGTAAAGGAGATTACGCTTCTTGGAACTTCCGGATTCGTTATGTCTGTCACAAACGGCCTGGTTCAGATTGCATCCAATGCAATGCTTTCCCGGTACGGAGGAGATTTATACGTGGGAATTATGACGGTAATCAATTCAGTCCGGGAGATTATAACCATGCCGGTGACAGGACTTACTTCCGGGGCCCAGCCGGTAATCAGTTATAATTATGGCGCAGGATGTTTTCAGAGAGTAAAGGCCTCTATCCGTTTTATGACAGTAGGATGTATTGTTTTTACAGCCATTATGTGGGCAGTGCTGTTCTTTGAACCAAGATTTTTCCTGCATCTGTTTACGCAGAAAAGAGAAATGATCGAAAGCGGAGTGCCGGCTATGCGCATTTATTTCTGCGGGATCTTTATGATGGCGCTTCAGTTTGCGGGACAGTCCACATTTGTGGCGCTGAACCGGCCCGGACAGGCAGTTTTTTTCTCCCTGCTCAGAAAAGTTATAATTGTTGTCCCTCTCACAATTCTGCTTCCTATGGCAGGAAATCTGGGGATAAACGGTGTGTTCATGGCTGAACCGGTATCAAATGTAATCGGAGGAACAGCATGCTTTGCAACAATGCTTCTTACGGTATGGCCGTCTCTGAAAATGACTTCCGGTTCCGTATATGAAAAAAAGACGTCCGCCTGACGGCAGCGGACGCCTTTTTTTATCTCTGTTTTCTATTCATTAAGCAATGGATTCAACAGCTTTTGACAGACGAGAGATTTTTCTGGAAACAGTTCTTTTGTGGTAAACACCCTTTGTTCCAGCTTTGGAAATCTCAGCAATTGCTGCGCGAAGCGCGCTTTTAGCTGTTTCAGCATCCTTCTGTGCAACTGCGGCTTCAACTTTCTTTACAGCAGTTTTCACTTTGGAACGGATTGCTTTATTCCTTGCAGCTTTTGTCTCGTTTACTAAAATTCTTTTCTTAGCAGATTTAATGTTAGCCAATCTGTACACCTCCAGACTCAAATGAGATTTTCAAATGTGTATTCCTGTTTCGGCGGATTCGGACACGGACGTTCCGTTGAAACATACTCATTTATTTTATGCTAACTTCCAGGGGTTGTCAATACATAATTTAAGAAATAACGTAAAAACTGTAAATGTATGATTTTGAAAAGTGAGGATGAGATATGGTCAGAAATTATTGTGTGCGGACAGATCTTGCATTGGAAGAAAAAGAACGGTTTGAATCAGATAATGTTGAGATCTCCGGCGTAGTTCTTGAAGAAGAGTACGATGAAGAAAGAGAAATCCGTACAACCCGTGTAGTAATTGAGACCGAAAACGGAGCAAAAGCCATGGGTAAGCCGGTGGGAACCTATCTTACGCTGGAGGCGCCGGATCTTGCTGTTCCGGATGAGGAGAGCCAGGAGAAGATAGCGGAAGAAATCTGCCGCTGTATCCGGGAGCTGATTCAGAAGAACTGCCAGGAAGAAAAGGATCTGTCTGTTCTTGTGGTGGGTCTGGGAAACCGGGATATTACTCCGGACGCCCTGGGACCTTATGTGGTGGATCATCTGAATGTGACAAGACATATTGTAAAAGAGTATGGGAAGTATGCTATGGGAATGGAGCAGGCGGATCTGGTAAGCGCAGTAGTACCCGGTGTTATGGGACAGACAGGAATGGAGACGGCAGAAATTGTCCGGGGAATTGTGCGGGAAACCGGTCCGGATCTGGTGATTGCCGTAGATGCTCTGGCCGCCCGGAACAGCCGCCGCCTGAACCGCACAGTGCAGATCGCGGATACGGGAATTCATCCCGGCTCCGGCGTAGGAAATCACCGGCATGGTATGACAGAAGAGTCTCTGGGCATTCCGGTAATCGGTATCGGAGTTCCGACGGTGGTAGATGCAGCTACGATTGTAAATGATACAATGGAGAATTTTATCCGGGCGCTGGAAGTTTCCACTTCTCTCAAAGGAGTCGGCGAGGTGCTCCGGTCATACAGCCCGGGGGAAAAGTATCAGTTTGTAAAAGAACTGATTGCGCCGCATCTTAACGGAATGTTTGTTACGCCGAAAGATGTGGACGAAATGGTGCATCATATCAGTCATACCATTTCCGAGGCGCTTAATATGCTTTTTTCCGGAAGGCAGCAAGCGGAACCTTAAAAGCGGTCCGGAGTTATTTCCCTGCCGGACCGGCGGGATCAGCTGTCATAACCTGCTGCCGGTCTGCATAAAATTTCAAAAGATATGACAGAGTGGAATGGAACAATTGGAAGGGAATGCAGGCCGGTATGATTCAGTGGCTCAGAAGAAGAAAAACAAGATACGCCTTATTTGCGGCGGCGGCCGTTTTTTTGTGCGCGGGTATTTTTTATATCGGAGCCGGCAGCATAACGGATCAGTGGAAATACCGGTTTCAGCAGGCTCTGTTTTACAGCTCCGGTGAAATGTATATGCCGGGCCTTCTTTATGCAGAAAATCCCAGGCAGCAGGGAGCCGGAGAGTGGGTCAGGGAAAAGGCGCTTGCATGGATGCCCCTTGTCAGTTATGTGGAAGATCATATTCCCGGCAAGGAGACAATCGAGGATGAGGAAACGATAGCGAGAATATTGGAAAGTCAGGCAAATGATGAAAATATGGTTGATGAAAACGGCAATCTGATCGGTAAGCCGGCGGAGGCGGAAGAAGAATCCGGCTCCCCGGCTCCGGCGGCAGATCTGTCGATAGAAAAGCTGAGAGATTTTGATTATCTTCTCAGTCATTTTTATATCGTGGACAGCTCTACGATGGTTGAGCCGGAACAGCTGGATGTGGATGACCTTCTGGGCAGAAGTATGAAAATCGATACAGGTACAGACGGGCCGAAGGTGCTGGTTTATCATACCCATTCCCAGGAAGAATTTAAAGACTCCACTCCGGGCGATCCCGCGGAGAGTATTGTAGGCGTGGGGGAATATCTTACGGAATTGCTGAACGAAAAGGGGATTGAAACCATTCATGATACCGGTGTGTATGATATTATTGACGGGAAACTGGACCGGAGCAATGCTTACGGGAAGGCAGAGGAGGCGGTTACGGCAATTCTGAAGAAAAATCCCACCATTGAGGTGGTAATTGATCTGCACAGGGACGGGGTGGCTGCAGATACCCATCTTGTAACAGAAATTAACGGAAAGCCTACTGCAAAGATTATGTTTTTCAACGGACTGAGCCGTTCCCGTACCAACGGGGATATCGAATATCTGAGAAATCCGTACATACAGGATAATCTTGCCTTTTCCCTGCAGATGAAGCTTGCCTGCGAGCAGGAGTATCCGGGATTCACACGTAACATTTATCTGAGAGCCTACCGGTATAATCTGCATCTGATGCCGAAATCTCTTCTCATAGAGGCCGGAGCGCAGACAAATACAGTAGAGGAAATGATGAATGCAATGGAGGTCCTGTCTGAAGTTCTCTGTCAGGTTCTGACTGGAAAATGAATGCTCTCTTCCTTGAAAAACGGAGAAAAATCCCTGTCTGATCCGCCGGAATGATTACAGGAAGAGGGCCGGTCCGGAAACGGCCAAAAGGCAAAATCCGTTGAAATCTGGGAAAACCAGTGGTATAGTATGTAATGGACTGCTCTGCGCCAAAGCAGAGTGAAAGAACGGTATTTCCCGCCCGGCTCTGCCTTGCGGGAAAGAAAAAGGAGAAGATAAATGTCGGCAAATCAGACGTATAATGCAGGAAATATTACAGTACTGGAAGGGCTGGAGGCAGTCAGAAAACGTCCGGGAATGTATATCGGAAGTGTGTCTACCAAGGGTCTGAATCATCTGATTTATGAGATGGTGGACAATTCAGTGGATGAACATCTGGCAGGATTCTGCTCGGAGATTCAGGTAATTCTGGAAAAGGACGGATCTGCCACCATATCTGACAACGGCCGCGGCGTTCCGGTGGACATGCATCAGAAGGGCGTTTCGGCTGCCCGTCTTGTATATACCACCCTTCATGCGGGCGGAAAGTTTGATGATTCCGCCTACAAGACGAGCGGAGGCCTTCACGGCGTCGGCTCGTCGGTAGTGAACGCCTTATCTGCGTATATGGATGTAAAGATCAGCAGGGACGGATACATTCACCATGACCGGTATGAGAGAGGAGTTCCTGTTGTCGAACTGGAGAATGGACTTCTTCCCAGGATCGGGAAGACAAAAAAGACCGGTACGACGGTGAATTTCCTGCCGGACGACCAGATTTTTGAGAAAACCCGCTTCCGGGCCGAAGAAGTAAAGAGCAGACTTCATGAGACGGCCTATCTGAATCCGGAGCTGACGATCCGATTTGAGGACAGGAGACAGGAGCCGGCGGAGGTGATTGTCTATCATGAACCGGATGGAATTATCGGATTTATCCGGGATCTGAACAGTAAAAAGGAAGCGCTCCACGATCCGGTTTATTTCAGCGGGGAATCTGAGGGAATTAAAGTGGAAGCTGTATTTCAGTATGTCAACGAGTTCCACGAAAACGTACTGGGGTTCTGCAACAATATCTATAATGCAGAGGGCGGCACCCATCTGACCGGATTTAAGACAACCTTTACTACGGTAATGAATCAGTACGCCCGCGAGCTGGGGATTCTTAAGGAGAAGGATGCAAACTTTACCGGAGCGGACATCCGGAACGGAATGACAGCGATCATTTCTATTAAACATCCGGATCCCCGTTTCGAGGGGCAGACTAAGACAAAACTGGATAATCCGGATGCTTCCAGAGCAGTGGGGAAAGTTACGGGAGAAGAAATTGTCCGGTTCTTTGACCGGAATCTTGATACGCTCAAGACTGTGCTTTCCAGTGCGGAGAAAGCGGCAAAAATCCGGAAAACCGAGGAACGGGCGAAGACTAATCTTCTGACAAAACAGAAGTATTCGTTTGACAGCAATGGAAAGCTTGCCAACTGTGAAAGCAGGGATCCGAAGAAATGCGAGATCTTTATTGTAGAGGGAGATTCGGCAGGCGGTTCGGCAAAGACGGCGAGAGACAGAAATTTCCAGGCCATTCTTCCGATCCGGGGAAAAATTCTGAATGTGGAGAAGGCAAGTATCGACAAAATTCTGGCCAATGCAGAGATCAAGACCATGATTAATGCATTCGGCTGCGGCTTTTCCGAAGGATATGGAAACGATTTTGATATCAGTAAACTCCGGTATGATAAAATTATTATTATGGCGGATGCAGATGTGGATGGAGCCCACATTTCCACCCTTCTGCTGACTCTGTTCTACCGGTTTATGCCGGAACTGATTTATGAGGGACATGTTTATATTGCAATGCCGCCTCTTTATAAAGCCATGCCAAAGAACGGCAAGGAAGAGTACCTGTACGACGATAAAGCACTGGAAAAATACCGGAAGACACATTCCGGTCCGTTTACACTTCAGAGATATAAAGGTCTGGGAGAAATGGACGCAGAACAGCTCTGGGAGACTACCCTGGATCCGGAGCGGCGGATTCTGAAGCAGGTAGAGATTGAAGACGCGAGAATGGCATCCGGGGTGACAGAGATGCTGATGGGAACGGAAGTGCCTCCGCGGCGGGCATTTATTTATGAAAATGCCAGGGAAGCAGAGCTGGATATATGATAAGGAGAAATTAGATGAGCAGTGAACCACAGATTATAAGAACCGAGTATTCGGATCTTATGAAAAAATCTTATATTGATTATGCCATGAGCGTAATCATAGCGAGAGCGCTGCCGGATGTAAGAGACGGACTTAAGCCGGTACAGAGAAGAACCCTGTATGATATGTATGAACTTGGTATCCGGTATGACAGGCCCTACAGAAAGTGCGCCCGTATTGTCGGCGATACTATGGGTAAATATCATCCTCATGGAGACAGTTCCATTTATGAAGCTCTTGTGGTCATGGCGCAGGATTTCAAAAAAGGAATGGTTCTGGTGGACGGACATGGAAACTTCGGTTCCATTGAAGGGGACGGCGCAGCGGCCATGCGTTACACGGAGGCCCGGCTTACCAAATTTACGCAGGAAGTATGCCTGGCTGATCTGGATAAAAATGTTATTGATTTCGGGCCGAACTTTGACGAGACGGAAAAGGAACCTCTTGTTCTTCCGGTCCGGGTGCCGAATCTCCTGGTCAATGGCGCAGAGGGAATTGCCGTAGGTATGGCGACCAGCATTCCCACGCATAATCTGGGAGAAGTGATTGATGCGGTTAAGGCATATATGAAAAATGACGCCATCAGTACCAAGCAGCTGATGCGGTATATAAAAGGGCCTGATTTCCCTACCGGGGGCATTGTGGTCAATAAAGATGATCTTCTTAATATTTATGAGACCGGACAGGGCAAGATCAAGATCCGCGGCAAGGTAGAAGTAGAGGAATTAAAGGGCGGGAAGAAACAGCTTGTAATTACAGAGATTCCTTATACGATGATCGGCAGCGGAATCGGTAAATTCCTGAATGACGTGTGCGCTCTTGTGGAATCTAAAAAGACGACAGATATTGTGGATATTTCCAACCAGTCCTCCAAAGAAGGAATCCGGATTGTTCTGGAACTGAAGCGGGGGACGGATGTAGAAAATCTCAAGAATATGCTCTATAAAAAGACCCGTCTGGAAGATACTTTCGGTGTTAACATGCTGGCGGTTGCAGACGGACGCCCTGAGACGCTGGGACTGAAAAAGATTATCGAATACCATGTGGACTTTCAGTTTGAGCTGGCTACAAGAAAGTACAAAACTCTTCTGGCCAAGGAGCAGGAAAAGAGTGAAGTTCAGGAAGGCCTGATCAAAGCCTGCGATGTGATTGATCTGATTATTGAGATCCTGCGGGGCAGCAAATCTGTCAAGGATGCAAGAGCATGTCTCGTAAATGGAATCACAGACAATATCCGGTTCAAATCGCCGATTTCCAAAAAGATGGCCTCTCTTCTGAGATTTACTGAGCGTCAGGCTACGGCGATTCTGGAGATGCGTCTCTACCGGCTTATTGGTCTGGAGATTGAAGCACTTCGGGCGGAGCATGAGCAGACCCTGAAAAATATTGCCCGGTACGAGGATATTCTGAATAATTATGATTCTATGGCAGCGGTTATCATGGAGGAGCTGGATGCCTTCAAAAAGGAATACAGCAGAAAACGCCGCACTGTTGTGGAAAACGCTGCCGAGGCTGTGTTTGAAGAGAAAAAAATCGAGGAGCAGGAAGTTGTGTTCCTGATGGACCGCTTCGGATATGCAAAGACGGTAGATCCGTCTGTCTACGAAAGAAATAAAGAGGCCGCAGACAGTGAAAACCGGTATATTGTCCATTGTATGAATACGGGAAGACTGTGCATTTTTACGGATACGGGAAAAATGCATCAGGTACGTGTCCTGGATCTGCCCTTCGGAAAATTCCGGGATAAAGGGACCCCGGTGGACAATGTGAGCAATTATTCCAGCAGCGGGGAACAGATTGTGATGATCTGCGACGCCGAGCAGATGCGGTTTTCACATCTGCTGTTTGCCACAGCCAGGGGAATGATAAAAAGGGTTGACGGAAAAGAATTTCAGGTGTCAAAGCGGACAATTGCGGCAACAAAACTGCAGGAGGAAGATACCCTTGTGTCTGTGCAGGTAATAACAGATAATCAGAATGTTGTACTGCAGACAAGAAACGGCTATTTCCTCAGATTTCCCGCAACGGAAGTCCCGGAGAAGAAAAAAGCCGCAATCGGAGTCAGAGGAATCCGTCTTCAGAAAAATGACGTGCTGGAAAATGTTTATCTGTTCCAGGAAGGAACGGAGGCAAAAGTGACATTCGGCAAAAAAACAGTCACACTGAACCGCCTTAAAACAGCAAAACGGGATGGAACCGGCACAAAGACCAGACAGACTGACTGATCCCGGATTATGGCCTGAAGATAAGACTTTTTCTAAAAACCCCTTGATTTCTCTGGAAAAAGGTGTTAAAGTCTTCTATAGTTACATAAGGAATCCGGCAGAAGAGTGAACGAAAGTTCACTCTTCTTTGATGATAGGGTTTTTTGCTTGTCAGAAGCTTTCCTTGTGGAGTACAGACAAATCATTAGAGAAAGGGAGTTTAGTGTGTCCAGAAAAGAAGAATATGAACAGAAAACAGAGGAACTTCTCACACCGGTTGTCTCAGGTTTTGGATTTGAGCTGGTTGACGTGGAGTATGTAAAAGAAGGCGGAACATGGTACCTCCGTGCATATATTGATAAGCCGGGCGGAATTACAGTGGATGACTGTGAGGCAGTGAGCCGGGCTTTTTCGGATATCCTGGACGAAAAGGATTATATTGACGACTCTTATGTGTTTGAGGTCAGCTCTCCGGGACTGGGAAGGCCGCTGAAGAAAGAAAAGGATTTTGCACGCAGTCTGGGAGAAGAAGTAGAGATCCGGACTTACCGTGCTATTGACAGGCAGAAAGAATTTGAAGGGATTCTGAAAAGCTATGATGAAGAGACTGTTACCATTGCCTATGAAGACGGCGGGGAACAGACATTTAACAGAAGTGAAATCGCGCTGATTCGTCTGGCGCTGGATTTTTAATTAAGGAGGAAGGACAGAATGAACACAGAGTTAATGGAAGCACTGACAATTCTTGAAAAGGAAAAAAATATCAGCAGAGATGTGATGATGGATGCAATTGAAAATTCGCTGATCAGTGCATGCAAGAATCATTTTGGAACAGCGGAAAACATCAAAGTGATTATGGATCGGGAAACATGCGATTATGCTGTGTATGCGGAAAAGGAAGTTGTGGAAGAAGTTATGGATCCGGCTCTGGAGATCAGTCTCGAGGATGCAGAAAAAATCGATTCCTCCCTCCATATCGGAGATATTGCACAGGTTCCGGTACAGTCCAAGGAGTTCGGACGTATTGCAACGCAGAATGCCAAGAATCTGATCCTGCAGAAGATCAGAGAAGAAGAACGCAAGGTTGTGTTTGATCAGTATTTTGAGAAAGAAAAAGATATCGTAACCGGTATTGTTCAGAGATATGTCGGCAAAAATATCAGCATTAACCTGGGCAGAGCGGATGCCATGCTTACCGAGAATGAGCAGGTAAAAGGCGAGGTGTTCCAGCCTACGGAGAGAATCAAACTGTATGTTGTGGAAGTGAAAAACACACCAAAAGGGCCAAAGATCCTTGTTTCCCGTACCCATCCGGAACTTGTAAAGCGTCTGTTCGAGGCAGAAGTGGCGGAAGTGCGGGACGGTACTGTTGAGATCAAGAGCATTGCCAGGGAGGCAGGTTCCCGTACAAAGATGGCTGTATGGTCCAATGATCCGAACGTGGATCCTGTCGGAGCCTGCGTCGGCATGAACGGACAGAGAGTTAATGCAGTAGTTAATGAACTCCGGGGCGAGAAGATTGATATTATCAATTGGGATGAGAACCCGGCTCTTCTTATAGAAAATGCACTGAGTCCGGCAAAAGTAATTTCAGTTATGGCAGATCCGGAGGAAAAGATGGCAAGCGTAATCGTACCGGATTACCAGCTTTCTCTGGCAATTGGAAAAGAAGGACAGAACGCCCGTCTGGCAGCCCGTCTGACCGGATATAAGATAGATATCAAGAGTGAAACACAGGCAATCGAGGCAGGTGATCTTCCTGAAAATTATATGGAAGAGATGGGTCTGACCGAGGAGGAAGGCTACACCGGTGAGTATGATGACGAATATGAAGATGACGGTGCATATGATGAGGCATGGGATGAGAATGACAGTCCGGATGCAGAAAAACCGGAAGAAGAGGATCCGGATGAAGAAGAAATAGAATTTGTTGAGACAGAGGATAATGAGTAAGACCTGGAGGGGTGAAATATTTGGCAGTGAAAAAAAAGATTCCCATGCGTAAATGTGTGGGATGCGGTGAGATGAAGCCGAAAAAAGAGCTGATGCGCATACTGCGGACGGAGGAAAATGAATTTTGTGTTGACACCACCGGCAAGAAAAACGGGCGGGGGGCATATCTCTGCCACAGTGTGGAATGCTTTAAAAAGGCAGTGAAAAATAAGGGGCTGGAGAGGTCCTTTAAGCAGGGCATACCGCAGGAAGTATATGACAGGCTGGAAAAGGAGATGGGCGAAGTTGAAAAGAGATAAAGTGCTGTCTTTGATCGGCCTGGCCATGAAGGCTGGAAAATGTGCAAGCGGTGAGACTATGACAGAAAGCGAGACAAAAGCAGGTAAGGCCTTTCTTGTGATTGTTGCCCGGGATGCATCAGACAATACAAAAAAGAAATTTCGGGATATGTGTAAATATTACAGAGTTCCAATTTGTTTTTACGGAGATAAAGATACCTTGGGGCATGCAATGGGAAAAGAGTTCCGTGCATCTCTGGCGATATTGGACGAAGGAT
>USFD01000026.1 GCA_900553885.1 uncultured Ruminococcus sp. | reverse complement strand
TCATGCGAGTCACGCCTGCCCCCGTTTGGAACTATCTATTTCCCGACAGCCCCTTTGTGTTTTTACATAGCATACGGTCAGTTTTTCCTTTGCCCGGGTCATGGCCACGTAAAACAGCCGTCTTTCTTCTTCTGTCTGTGCATCTGTCCTGGCTTTTTTATAAGGAATTTTCCCTTCATTGGCGTCCAGGATAAATACCGTATGGAACTCCAGTCCTTTCGCGGCATGAATGGTCATAAGCCGCACGCCTTCCGGATTTTTTTCCTTCTTTTTTTCTTTCTCCTGCAGGATACGTGTGTATTCTTCCACATGATCAAACCACTCTTCCAGCGTCCGGTACGGCCGGGCCGCCTCCCCGATTTCCTGAATCACTTCTGTCAGATCCGCTCTCGCCATATTATGAGAGAAGGCATAATCTCTCAGGTAATCATCATATCCGATCCGCTTTCTCAAATACTGGATTGCCGCATAGGGCGCCATCTTTGCCAGCATCTTCACATCCCATTCAAACTGGTCAATCCGGTCCATCATCCACTCTTTATCGCAGTAATGTTTCCGGATCTCCTCAAAGGATACTTCACGTCCCGGCAGGCTGTCCCTTCCGATATACCGCTTTGGACGATTCATTACCTGCAGGAAGTCCTGTCTTCTTCTCTCCCCCATAGCGAGACGGAAATACGCCTGAATATCCCGGGCGATAAAGTGATTGTAAATGTTCGGCAGATGTTCCCTCATCTGAAATGGAATTTTCCGGTCAACCAAAGCCTCAGCCAGCGGCCCTGCATCTGTATGAATCCGGAAAAGGACAGCAATCTCTTCCGGCCGCACTCCGGCCGCAGTACATTTTTCTATCTCATCCAGGATATACTCCGCCTCTTCCGCCGGATCAGCAAGCTCCTGCACATGAAGACAGGCGCCGCCCTTCCTGCTCGCCTCCAGCTGTTTTTCAAACCGTCTCTCATTATGCCGGATCACTCTCAGAGAATTCCGGACAATATACTCTGTAGAACGGTAATTGGTTCCCAGAAGCATCTGTTCCGCTTCCGGATAGTCTTTGAGGAACCGGAACATCAGCTCGCTGTCGGCTCCGCGGAACCCGTAGATTGCCTGATCGTCATCTCCAACCACGAAGAGATTATTCTCCGGAAGTGCAAGCAGACGGATCACATCATACTGAATCCGGTTGATGTCCTGAAATTCATCTATCAGAATGTAACGGAACTTGCTCTGCCATCCCGCAAGCACTTCCGGTCTGGAGGACAGCAGCTCCCAGCAGAGAACAAGCATATCGTCAAAATCAATTTTTCTTCTTCTTTTTCTCTCTTCCTCGTATTGTCTGTAAATTTCCCGGAATGCTTCCGCACTGCATTTTTCCGATACATACTCGTCCAGCGCCAGACGGTTATTTTTGATTTTTCCGATTTCTGCAGCAATATCCGCAAGAAAATCCTCCCCGTCAGAAATCTCCAGTTCCTGTCTGCCTGCCACTTCCCGCAGCATCTGATATTTTTCTTCTTCCGAAAGGATATTCTCTGCGCTCATCCGGTAAGTACATCTCAGAATTCCATAGAATATCCCATGGAATGTTCCTGCTGTAACCGGGATATTCTTTCTGCCCATCAGGGAACAGAGCCTGTTTTTCATTTCCTGAGCCGCAAAACGGGTAAAAGTAACGACCAGAATTTCTTCTGGTCTTACATGGTATTTTTCAATCAGATATTTAATTCTGTTTACAATCGTAAGCGTCTTTCCTGATCCCGGTCCTGCAAGGACCAGGCAGGGGCCGTCTCTGTGAGAGACAGCCTTCGCCTGTGTCTTATTTAAACTCATATGTTTCTTTCCTGTCTGCTACTGCTGCTCTTCAGTCAGCTTCCGGATTCCGGAACGGATACGCTTAAGGGATTCCTCTTTCTGAAGCACTTCCATTATCTCCGTCGCCCCGCCCGGTGTGTTCTGTTTTCCTGATACTGCAGTCCGGATGGGCCACATCACATAACCGATTTTGTACCCCTTCTCCCCTGCAAATGCTTTCAGCGTCTCGAAAAGAGCATCGTTGCTGTAGTCTTCCTGATCCTCCAGAACCGGAAGGACCTCTTTAAGAAGCTCCAGACCTTTCTGTGCATCTGTTTTCATTTTCTTATGTGTATATAATGCCGTGTCATACTCCGGCAGTTCCTCAAAGAAATCGATCTGTTCCTCAATATCCGGGAAAATCTCAATTCTTGTCTTTACAAGAGCCGCAATCTTTTTCAGATCATAATCCCTGGTGATGACTTTGCGGATATACGGCTCAGCAAGTTCGTAGAACTCGTCAAAATCCATTGCCTTCAGATATTCGCCGTTCATCCATTTCAGCTTCACTGTGTCAAACACAGCCGGAGACTTGCTCATATGCCGGTAATCGAAGACTTTTACCAGCTCTTCCAGAGAAAAAATCTCCCGGTTGTCCTCCGGGCACCAGCCCAGAAGAGCAACGTAATTAACAACAGCTCTGGACACATACCCCTGATCAATCAGATCCTCATAGGAAGAATGTCCGCTTCTTTTACTCAGCTTCTTGTGATTCTCATCCGTAATCAGCGGGCAGTGTACATATACCGGTATTTCCCATCCGAATGCCTCGTAAAGCCGGTTATACTTGGGCGCGGAGGAAAGGTATTCATTTCCTCTGACTACGTGAGTGATCTCCATCAGATGGTCGTCCACTACATTTGCGAAATTGTAGGTCGGAAATCCGTCAGACTTGATCAGGATCATGTCATCCAGTTCCGCGTTCGGGACAGTAATATCTCCGTAGATTTCATCATGGAAAGTAGTCTCCCCTTCATTCGGCACATTAAGACGGATTACCCACGGCTTGCCTGCAGCCAGATTCGCCTCCACTTCTTCCCGGCTCAGTCCCAGGCAGTGCTTATCATATACTACAATATCGGTTCCGTCTTCAGAAACAGTTGTCTTCAGAGAATCCAGCCTTTCTTTATCGCAGAAACAGTAATATGCATCCCCCTGCTCAACAAGCTGTTTTGCATATTTCAGATAAATCCCCTGAGCCTGTCTTTCACTCTGCACATAAGGGCCGTAGCCTCCGTCTTTGTCAGGTCCTTCATCATGGATCAGGCCTGTCTTTTTCAGAGTTCTGTATATAATGTCAAGGGCCTCCTCGACATATCTCTCCTGGTCTGTATCTTCAATCCGCAGCACAAAATCTCCGCCCTCATGTTTTGCAATCAGGTATGCATAAAGCGCTGTGCGCAGATTTCCAACATGCATCCGGCCTGTAGGGCTGGGTGCAAATCTTGTTCTAACTTTCTTATTCATGTTTTCTCTCCAATTTCAGTTTTATTACCTGTTTGTTCTGGACTCGTATTCTGAAACGAGGTTTTCAAGAAATTCATCGCATCTGCCATAGACAATCTGATCTGCCTGCTGATCAGAATAATGTTCCGAATCCGTTACAAGAATCAGGCTGGTCCCCGTATAATACTGCAGAAGCTGGCTGCACAGCGGGGAATGCAGGCTTGCTCCCAGAACAATAAGCGCCTCTGCTCTGGAAGCCTCCTCTGCCGCTCTTGTCATAAGAGCATTGTTAACCATCTCTCCGAACAGGCAGACCTGAGGACGAATGGCCACAAGGCACTGTTCACACAGAGGAACTCCTTTGGCGGCCATAATATATTCCAGCGGATACTGCCTGCCGCAGTTCGGGCAGGTGTTCTCCATAATGGAGCCTTTCATTTCAACTACGCCGGTACATCCTGCTCTTTTTTCCAGTCCTGCAATCCGGCGGGTGACTATGGATTGAACTTTGCCGTAATCCTGAAGCTTTTTCAGATAAGTGTAACCCTTCCCGGGAGGAGTAGACAGCGCTTTGCTGAGCATGACTTCTTTATATAGCCGGAAGAACAGTTCCTTCCTGGCCGAATAGAATCCGCTGCTGAATATTTCCTCGTAAGAATACCCGTATTCTTTCTCAATCTCATAGGATTCCTCGCCGTCTCTTAACAGGGGATATCCACTCTCCAGCATCATCCCTGCCCCGGTAAGGACAACCGTATATCTGCTGTTTTCCAATATCTGAAGTATGCCGTTTTCTCTCATAGAAGAACCCTCCTTTCCTTCGCCGCGTCCTAGCTCAGGCGGCTTCCGTTCATCCTTATTTTATAATTCAATATTATAAAACAAGTCGGAGTATTCTTCAACAAACAAAACAGGGATTCTCTCTATGGTCTCCGTAATATTTCAATCTCTTCCGGAACATTTCCCGCATCTTCCAGACTGCATCCTCTCGCGTCTACTTTCCGGATCAAAGCCCCTGCAAAAGCGTCTTCCGCAAAACGGATCACATCGGATGGGACACTGTATATGCCGATTCTGGCCGGAGGAAATGCCAGAAGGCATGTGCCGCCGTCAGTGAAAAGGACTCCGTCTCTGGACACAAAATTTCCGGAAGATTCCACGCTAAACCACTCCAGCTGAGAAAGTCCGGCAAACGCACCTTCCGCGATATCTGTAATGTTGGAAGGAATGTGCACTTCACGGATTCCCTCCGGCGCAGACAGAAAAGCATCTCTGGCAATTGCCGTGCAGTCTTCCGATGGCAGAATCAGGCGTCCTCCCTGGACTGCAGTTTCCGGATCTGCAATCCCGCAGATTGCCCCGTTCTCATCTACAAGAAAACCCTCCACTATCATGTCTGTCTGCGGTCCTGGCAGAGAAGGTTCGGCAGAATCTGCAGGAATATCCTCCGGTTCCGCAGGAACATCCTCCGGAGTTTCATCAGGAAGAGCCGCAGTAATATTATCTGTTTCGTCCTTCAGGCTGCCGGATGGTTCCGGAATTTCTTCCGGAGCTGTCAGGATATCAGCAGAGCTGTTCCCTGCAATTGCATTTTCCGCCGCCGGAAGGGGACCTGCTGTCTTTCCGCTCTCTTTTACAGATACGGGAAAACGTTCTCCCTCCGTCTCCCGCAAAACAGGCTCCGGATCTTTTACAGCTTCTGCCGGAAGTCCGGCCAGCGCGGTACAAATGCCTGCCGCCCCGGAAATATACAGCGGCACTGCTGTATTTTTATAAATCATTCCGAATCCTTCTTCTGTTTCCACCTCTGAAACATCTGTCCGATAAGGAGTTTTGTTTTCCCGGTCCGCTATTGTGTTCAGCATCACAGCACTTTCTGCCCCTTCCGCTTCTCCCAGAAGCAGACACAGCAAAAGAATTAGAGCAAGAAACTCTGACAGGCGGCGGATATATTTTTCCGGATTTCCGCCCACATAAAGTTTTCCGCACCATTCCATAATATCAATCCCTGTCCTTTCTTTTCACAGAAACGCAATCCGCAGATCCGTCCTGTTATCAACACGTGGAACTATTTCCCATTTCTATTCCGAAGTTAAGGTATCAGAGAAAAAGGAATGCCGCAATTCTTTGCAACATTCCTTTGCATTTTTCACAACAGCATCTGTCTGTGGCGGAAATTCTATACCTGGATTTCTGCTCTGAGTCCGAGCACATCTTTGTTTTCTTCCAGAAGCGGAGAAATCACATCCCGAAGATACTTCTCCACCTGTTCCTTTGCGCGCCCTACATATTTGGAAGGATCCATTGTCTTTTTCAGATCATCATAGCTCAGATTAAAGGCCGGATCCTGCGCAATCAGTTCCAGAAGGTTGTTGTCGAGTCCTTTTTCCTTCACATTTCTGCCTGCTTCCATAGACAGCTCGCGGATTCTTTCATGCAGCTCCTGACGGTCTCCGCCTGCTTTTACCGCATCCATCATAATATTTTCTGTTGCCATAAACGGGAGCTCAGACATCAGCCTCTTTTCGATAACTTTCGGATAAACAACCAGACCGTCCACTACGTTCAGGCACAGATCCAGGATTCCGTCCACTGCAAGGAAGCCTTCCGGTATACTCAGCCGCTTGTTTGCGGAGTCATCCAGAGTTCTCTCAAACCACTGTGAAGCAGAAGTAATCGCCGGATTCAGCGCATCAATCATTACATATCTTGAAAGAGAAGCAATACGCTCACTTCTCATGGGATTTCTCTTGTAAGCCATAGCAGAAGATCCGATCTGATTCTTCTCAAAAGGTTCTTCCACTTCCTTCAGATGCTGAAGGAGACGGATATCATTTGAAAACTTATGCGCACTGGCGGCAATCCCTGCAAGTACATTCAGCACCCTTGTATCCACCTTTCTGGAATAGGTCTGTCCGGATACCGGATAACATGCAGAAAATCCCATCTTTTCCGCAATCATGGGATCAATCTTATCAATCGTCTCCTGATCGCCGTCAAAAAGCTCCAGAAAACTTGCCTGTGTTCCTGTTGTTCCTTTTGAGCCGAGAAGTTTCAGACTTCCAAGGACATAATCCAGATCCTCCAGATCCATGGTAAACTCATGAAGCCAGAGCGTTGCTCTCTTTCCTACCGTAGTCGGCTGAGCCGGCTGGAAATGTGTAAATGCAAGTGTCGGCTGAGCCTTCTGCTTTTCTGCGAAATCCGCCAGTTCCGCAATTACATTGATCAGTTTTTTCCGCACGAGCTTCAGAGCATCTGACATCAGAATAATATCCGTATTATCTCCCACATAGCAGGATGTAGCTCCCAGATGAATAATTCCCTTGGCCTTCGGGCACTGTACACCATATGCATACACATGGGACATTACGTCATGACGCACAACTTTTTCTCTTTCCTTTGCCACATCGTAATTGATATCATCAGCATGTGCCTTCAGTTCCTCAATCTGCTCATCCGTAATATTTAATCCCAGCTCTTTCTCTGTTTCCGCCAGAGCAATCCACAGTTTTCTCCATGTCCGGAACTTTTTGTCCGGAGAAAAGATATACTGCATTTCTTTGCTGGCATAACGCTCGGAAAGCGGGCTGACATAACGGTCGTTTGACATAATTTCTTCCTCCTTAAACTTCTGTCTGCTAACATTTTCTGCGGTAACATCCTGTCACCGGGCGCAAAAGGAATCCTCCATTTTCTCCGGTGTTCTACTCAAATGCATGGCTGATATCCCTGCCGGGAACCTGCATCGGGTACTTTCCTGTAAAACATGCGTCACAGTATTTTAAACCGCCCACCATGTTTTTCAGTTTTTCGATCTCCATATATCCCAGAGAATCCGCACCGATCATCTTCCGGATCTCTTCCGTCGTATGTGAGTGGGCAATCAGCTGCTCATTGGACGGTACATCTGTTCCGAAATAACATGGATACAGAAACGGCGGGGAACTGATTCTGACATGGACTTCCTTGGCCCCTGCAGCTTTAAGCATTTTTATAATGTTTGCGCATGTTGTCCCCCTAACAATGGAATCATCTACCATAACAATGCGTTTTCCACGTACAACTTCAGGAATCACGTTCAGTTTGATCTTTACACTGGAAACGCGTTCGCTCTGGCTTGGCTTGATAAATGTCCGTCCCACGTAGCTGTTTTTGTGGAACGCCATACCATAGGGAATTCCGGAATGTTCCGAATATCCTTTGGCTGCCACCAGACCGGAATCCGGCACACCGACAACCAGGTCTGCATCCACAGGATAAGATTCCGCAAGAGCTTTTCCTGCAAGAATCCTGGAGTGATATACATTTACCCCATCCAGCACACTGTCTGTCCGGGCAAA
The DNA here is from genome assembly GCA_900553885.1 of uncultured Ruminococcus sp. GTDB lineage: Bacteria > Bacillota > Clostridia > Lachnospirales > Lachnospiraceae > Mediterraneibacter. The sequence goes on along the minus strand of USFD01000026.1, from coordinate 29,740 downwards.
ATAAATATACTCGAAAATACATCTGGCCTGTTTTTCCTCCGGAACCGCCATACTCATGTCGGACGCAATCCCGTCCTTTGTAATTGTCACAATTTCTCCGGGGCGGACATCCCGTATAAACTCTGCATCTACCGCAGCAATGGCACAGCTCTCCGACGCCAGGAAGTATGTGTTTTCCTTTTTTCCGATACACAGCGGTTTCAGTCCGAAGGGATCTCTTGCTCCGATCATCTTCCGCGGGCTGTTTACCACCAGTGCATATGCGCCTTTGATCTTCTGCATAGCCTGCTTTACAGCCAGCTCCGCATTATGGGTCTTAAGCCGTTCCCTCGCAATATGATAGGCAATCACTTCCGAGTCAATGGTAGTCTGAAAGATAGCGCCTGTATATTCCAGCTCTTTGCGCAGTTCAATCGCATTGACCAGGTTCCCGTTATGTGCGATGGCAAGGGTTCCCTTCACGTAATTGATTACCAGCGGCTGGGCGTTTTCCACGCGGGTTCCGCCGGCTGTGGAATAACGGACATGGCCTACTCCCAGATTTCCCTTCAGCTTTGCAAGGGTTTCACGGTTAAACACATCGTCAACATGGCCAAGACCCTTTTCCGAAATTACCTTTCTCTGTCCGAAAGTATCCGTAACAGCAATCCCACAGCTTTCCTGGCCCCTGTGCTGAAGTGCAAACAGTCCATAATAAATCGAGGGGGCAACATCACCGCCGTCCATATCATAGGCGCCGAACACACCGCATTCCTCGCCCAGTCCGGTGGTAACTTTTTCAAAATCACTCATGTAAGATTCGCTCCTTATCAATTCTGTATGCCGCATGCCCGCCTTTCCTATCCGCCGGGCATCCCCAATCGGCAATCTGCATATTCAAGAATATCATCTGCGGAACCGGGCTTTCATTCCCCATAAATGCCAATTCCGCAGACTTGATTATAATATAAGGCAGAGGGAAAATCAACATCCACTCTGCCTCTTTTTACCCTTGTGTATAGCGGGACAAAAACTGTTTTGTCCTCTCTTCCTCCGGGTGTTCAAATACTTGTTCCGGAGTTCCCTGCTCAAGAATCCGGCCTCCGTCCATAAAAATCACCTGGCTGGACACGTCCCGTGCAAAAGCCATCTCATGGGTAACAATCACCATGGTCGTCTCCTGATCCGCCAGTCCCTTTATTACTTTTAACACCTCGCCGGTCAGCTCCGGGTCCAGAGCTGATGTCGGTTCATCAAAGCAGAGAATATCCGGCTTCAGCGCCAGTGCACGGGCGATAGCCACACGCTGGCACTGACCTCCGGAAAGCTGATGCGGATAATTACTCATCCGGTCGGCAAGCCCCATCTGTCTGAGCAGACTTTCTGCCTCTGCTTCAATCTCCGCATGTATTTCCTTTTTTCTTGTTTTGTAATCCGGCTGTTCCTTTGCCAGGAGCTCCTTTGCCAGCATCACATTTCCCAGAGCCGTATACTGAGGGAACAGGTTGAAGGACTGGAAAACAAGCCCGAAATGCAGCCGTTTTCTACGGATTTCACGCTCCTGGGTTGTTCTGGAATCCTCCGCATTAAACAACGTCTCCTCATTTACCCGTATGATTCCTCCGTCAGGCCGCTCCAGAAAATTCAGGCAGCGCAAAAGAGTTGTCTTTCCGCTTCCCGAGGAACCAATAATAGAAAGTACCTGTCCTTTTTCCAGTGAAAAGCTGATATCACTGAGCACTTCTGTGCGCTCAAAGCTTTTTCTCAAATGCTTTACTTCCAAGATTGCCATATGTACCACCTCCTACCTGAAATACTCCAGTTTCTTTTCCAGCCGTCCCAGAAGAACAGTCAGAATGCCGCTGAATACCAGATAGTAGACAGCAGTGAAGAACAGCGGCCAGATCTCGCCCGCGATTCCCTGGGAGCCTTTCAGGAAGGACTGTCCTGCCCATATAATCTCCTGAAGAGCGATAATCCGCGCCAGAGAGGTATCCTTCACAAGCGTAATTATTTCATTGGACATAGGGGGCACAATCCGCTTGATCATCTGCAGAAGCGTTATTCTGAAAAAGATCTGGCTCTTTGTCATACCCAGCACAAGTCCCGCCTCCTCCTGTCCGTGGGGCACACCCTGGATGCCGCCCCTGTAAATCTCGGAAAAATAGCAGGCATAATTAAAAATAAAAGCAACAGAGGCCGCAAGAAAACGTCCGCTCTCGTCGCCGCCCCAGATATTATTTCTAAATACAATTCCGGGGAAATAAAAGATAATCAAAAGCTGAATCATCAGAGGAGTCCCTCTGATGATCCATACAATGATTTTCACAAGATAACTTAATGGTTTAAACCGTGACATTGATCCGAAGGAAATAACAAGTCCCAATGGCACCGCTCCCAGAAGCGTTACAAAGAAAAGCCTCAGAGTCTGCAGAAATCCCTCGTTCAATGCCTGAAAAACAATTGGAAACTGTTCTGAAAAATCCATGTCACAACTCCGTTATCATTTTACTCTTCAATCAGAGCAGCCTGTACGCCATATTTCTCTGCGCATTTCTGGATGCTTCCATCCTTATAGGTCTCTGTAAAGAACTTATTAAGTTCCTCAGCCAGATCAGATCCTTTACGGAATCCAACACCGTACTCTTCACTGTTTAAGCTGATCGTATAAGTCAGATCGGAATAGCTGGTTCCCTCGCCGATCATGGCTGCTGCCATCAGAAGGTCAATTACTGCCGCGTCAGAAGTTCCGGCCTCTACCTCCATCAGTGCATCCGCCTGGGCTGTTACAGAGTTGAACGCAAAATTTCTTGCCTCAACCTCATCTTCTCCCGCACTGCCGGCTTCTACAGCAAATGTCAGATCAGACAGACTTGCCTCATCCTGATACTTGTCTGCCACATCTTCCGGAACAACAACTACCTGCGCATTCTGAAGGTATGCATCCGTACACTCCATTGCGCTGGTCACATCTTCCGTCAGAGTCATGCCGTTCCAGACACAGTCAATCGTATTGCTGTCCAGTTCCATAATCTTATTGTCCCAGTCAATCTCCACAAATTCCACATCTACGCCAAGACTTTCTGCAAATGCTCTTGCCATATCCGCGTCAAAACCGATCCATTCACCATTTTCATCCTGATAATCCATGGGTTCGAAATTCGTAATACCTACAATCAGGGATCCTTTGTCTTTTACATACTCCATATCGCTTTCAGAATCGCTGCCCGGCTTGGAGCCGCATCCTGCCAGCATGGAAGCAGCAAGAACCGTACATAAAAATGCGCTTAATACTCTTCTTTTCATTTTTTCCTCCCACCACCGCAGATTCGGTGTCACTTTTTTTCTCTACCAATGAGTCACTGTGCCATAGTAAAGTACCGTTGTATTCTATCACAGGGTATTCCTCTCTGTCAACTGTGACTCCTGCGATGCTGCCGTTTCCACTTTTCCAGGAGTTCCTCGTCCGGCTCAACCTGCAGCCCGTTTTTCACGTCATCAATCTCCCGCCGCATTTCCGCATTGATTCTCATATAATCTTCATGCTTGGTAATCAGAATATGATATTCTTCCAGAGACAGATATTTGTAGGACGCATACAGATAGGGCTTCAGAAGCGTCTCGTCCCCGCATATCTGATACGCCCTGTCATACATTTTTGCAGACTCCTGATAGAGAAACAGCCTTCCGTACGCCGCTCCCAGACCGGCATAGATCTTACCGTAGAACTTGTCATCCACAGTCTCATCCTTCTCCTGATTCAGAATTGCCTGATATACAAGAATGGCTTCTTCCACTTCCCCGCTTTCCAGCAGATTATCCCCCTTGTATTTCTGGCGTTCGATATCTTTCTGGTTTTTCAGATGTTCCAGAACATTCTGAATCCGGATCATCTCCGGCTCCCGGTAGATCCGGGATGCCTTCAATATCGTAAGAACAAATTTTTCCACAGATCCGTGAAGCCTGAGCACATCTCTCAGACTCTCTGCCAGACTGGTCATTCCCAGTTCGTCTTCCAGCCAGGAACAGAGCTGCTCATTCATAATTGTATAGTCAATCAGATAAAGATTATTACAAAGATAATAGCAGAGCTCCTCTATGGTAAAGATCCTGCAGTGAATTCTTGTAATCTCATAAGGATGTGCCGCATGTCTGTCATGACAAAGAATTAAACTTCCCATCATTGCCTCCTAAGTGAATTATCTTCTCTTCCCGGAAATCCGTAGCCGGGAAAAAGTCTCCGAATCCTGCATCCCTTACTGTAATTTTGCACGTCTTTTCATCCAGAAACAATGTTTCAATCTGAAGACGCATGGAATATTCCGCCCGCTTCGGATACTTCTCCAGAGAAATTTTTTCTGTCCGTACATTTCCCTGAATCAGGGATTCAATATGGAACTCGATATCCTCCACATCCTCCAGGATCACTTCCCACTGATTATTCGACTCGTACCAGTGTGCTCCCCAGGATACGATGGGATACCACATTTCCTGTCCGTCCACGCGCATATTCACGGTAATCTGATCCGTCAGTTTATCCTCGGAAAGATAAACCGGATTCTCAATATGCATAAACAGCTTCCGATAGGCTGTGTAGCAGGCTCCCTTGCTGTACAGATTGTTGCCGATAAAAGCTCTCCGGCCATTGCAGAGAACCCGAAGCGCCTTCGGATACCAGTTGTTTTCAAATCCCTCTCCTGTCAGAAATACAGAAGATACAATTCTCTTATCAAATACACTTTCGATAAATTTGCAGAACATGGCGTCCGCTTCTTTCGCCTTGTCCTCATTTAAAACAGGATAGACCATTGCCAGCTCTTTCATATGGGCGCTGGCGACTTCATCCACTGTCACGAAAGTAGTTTTACCTCCGCCCAGCCCCGGTTTCAGTCTGCGGAGCATAAATGCTCTGATTTCATTTCTGTCACAGCAGAACAGCGCCGCGTCATACTGCCACAGCTCTTTTGGCTGATAGAACAGATAATTGCAGAAGCTCTCTTTATAATCCTGTATAAAAACATGCCGTTTGTTGATATTCATCCGCACAGCAATTCCCCGAAGCATCTGTGCAAGTTCTTCGGTCAGAGTAGGTACGGTAAACACGATCCCTTCAATTTCCGGAAAAGACTGCAGGGACATCTGAATAAACTGGGACAAAAGCCACACTGCATCATATGTCTCCTCCCCGAATTCAATCCGGTCCCCGGCCAGGCTTTTGCTCAGGAGCCTTGTAACAGTAAAGCCTTCTTTAATGGTAACAAGTCTTTTCGCTTCTTTGCCGTAAGCCCATGTATCCCTGAGTTTTCCGATAATCAGAGGGATCTGGTAATTGTCCGCGTCCACCTCAAGAGTATCCGGCTCCAGCTGCTGATCATTATAATAACTGATCTGGCATGTCTTTTCATTTATTTCATATCCAATTATGCTGCCCTGCCCCATAAAAAGACAACCTCCTTAATACTGTACAAATATCCGCGCAGCACACGCATCCTCCAGCGCATACGCTCTCATCTTTTTCTCCCGTTCTCTGGGATCTGTCTCAACCAGAATATCATTAAGCCTTCCGAATCTTCCCTGCTCGCCCGGCTCTGCCTTGCGCACGCAGGTCTCCTTATCGCTGCGGTAGGAATTCCCGTCTATCGTCTCCTTGAAATAGTACTTCAGCTTTTCATTTGCAAAAAGGACAAATTTCTTAACATACAGATTTTCGTACATCGGCGTCAGCACTTCTGTAGAATAATCCGCCTGCTCATGTCCGCCTTTCTGAAGCTGATAGTAAAGCATTACCCGGCTTCCCTTCTGGCCCTTATACTCGATAAGCGTCTTATCCCAGAGCTGCAGTTCAATCAGCCAGTCCTTTTCGTAAGCCAGGAAGAAGGGGAAATAAATCTGCTTGCCGCACAGTTCCTGAAGAAACTTTTTAAGCGTTCTGCGCGTCTGAGAATTATACTCCTTCTCCGCGTAATATTTCAGCACCGCAATTTTACAGATATCTATCGTATCTTCGCCTTTTTCATATTCCCGGCAGATAATATCTATAATGCTGCGGCTGATCTTTCTGGACTCCACCACATATTCCCTGGAAACATAGGCCAGATATGCCTGCTGAAGGCGGAAATATGCTCCTTCCGCATAGTACTGTTCAAAAATCTGAGCTTCCTGAAACAGTTCTTCCGAGAACAGCATCTGTGTCAGAATACGCTCTGCCAGCTTATGGGTATGGACCTCATAATCCCTTGCCTCTCTCCAGAGAAGCTTCATATCCAGAGTGGCTCCGCAGTAATAATTTGCCAGGTAGGTAAGAATCACTTTGTCATACTGCTGCTTCAGGAATAAATCAAAACAGATATATGTCAGGAAATCATCATTTTCATAATTATTTTCCCGTATTGTCCGGCTGCACAGACCGAAAATTTCTTCTTCCTTGAAGTTTTCCAGCCCCTTCTCCCGTACCAGTTCCAGAGTCAGTTCTTCTTTTTCTTCCTCCAGACGGTTGCGGCGCAGTCCGTTAATATATTTTCTGCACATATCCATATAGCGGAGTTCATAGAACATCCGCCGGCTCTCATAGGGAATTGAGTCCGTATAATGCCTTCCGTCTCTTGCTTCCCACACCAGTCTGTCTGTCTTTGAATACAGAAATACCCTTGCGCCGTTTTCCGTATAAGGCGCCTTCTGCGTAATGGTTCCGTCTTCTGAAATCACATGAATGTATTTCATATTCGGCACTCTGGTCGTAATCTGATATGCATGACAGATATCATAGAGAGCCTTCACCCTCTCCGGATTCATCTGGGACTCGGAAATAAACCGTTTATAAATAATACGAAGCTGTTCGTCAATATTTCTCCGGTCCAGCTGATTCCATGCAAAGGCTTCCATCTCATCCCTGTAATGAGCATAGATCTCGCTTGTTTCGTCCTCATATGTAATAAGATTTGCATAAAGGAATGCACATTTCTGATAATTCAGAGAATTGCCGTGCATAAAATACAGGTATACAGATCTTGGAAGGGCCTTATGAAACCGGTCCGGTATTACAGCAGCCATATAATACTCATAAAGCTGAGCAATCTTAAGCTCGGACTCCACCGCTTTCTGATACCATTTGAAATAAATGCTGTCCACACAGTTTCCCTTAATCAGAAGTGTGCAGATAGCCGTCAGAATCATGGACTCCTTGTACATTCCATAGGACTGAACAAGCACATTATACAGATGTTTGTCAAACGTCTTCATCTGGCTGGCCAGATTTGCCGTATAAAGCGCAAGCTCCCGGGTCATCAGTCTGTGTTTCACCGCAAAAAGAAGTACGCGCACTTCAAATGTCCCCAGTTTCTTCAAAGAAGAACTTTTCTCCCGGAAACAGCGGAATGCCTGGAGATAAAACCAGATGCTGTGGGACCGGTCCTCATAAAACTGTTTTTCCAGCGCCCGCAGCCTTTCACTGTAAATCTTGTACTCCGAATCCACCTCGACAAGCATACAGAGAATCTTCCAGCTGTCCGGATGCTTCATAAAGGACTTTGACAGTTCTTCCGCAACTCTGCGCTGGCCGATGGTATCATTACTTAACAGCGTGGTCAGATAGAGATAATAGGAACTCATCTCCACATCTCTTCCAATGGCAAACCGGTTATAGTTGTACGACTCCAGAAGCCATTTTGCCTCATCCGCCTTTCCGCCGATCAGGCAGATATGCGCATGAACCAGAAGATATATTTCATTTTTCGGATCCACATCCCTTAAGTGGCTGATTCGTTTCAGCGCCTCTTCCACCCAGGAATTAAGGTCCATTTTTCCGCCCTCGTATTTCAGGTAATTTTTTACGATTCCTGCAAATTCGCGGGCATTTGCCCTGTGGTCCTCTTCTCTGTTGATATCTTTTTCCACCACAATCTCATAAGTCAGCGTCTCATACGGCGTCTCAAGTATGATCCTTCCGAAATTGCTTCCCCTGTGCAGTTTCTCCATGGTAATAAAATACTCAAGGCGGTAGGAATTTCCGATAAACTCTTCTGTCGTAATCCTGGTATGTTCTACATACAGGAAATCCCCCTCCGTGCGCACATCAATTTCCAGATAACCCCAGGTATTCTTTTTTATGGTAAATGTTTCTTTCCGGGCTTCTGAAAGTGAAATAAAAGCTCTGCTTTCTTCTTCCAGTGTAAGGAAAATCTTTTCTTTCTGCTTACATCCCACAAGGAATTCTTCCAGGGCATGCTGATCCAGCTCCCATTTGCGCATATTGTCATAAAGAGCCTGAATCCGCCGGTCTTCATATTTCAGAATCTCATAAAAATCTCTGGATCGGAACAGTTTCACAGCCTCGGCTGCATCCTGGAAGGACAGTTTTTTAAAGTCCTCCAGGCTCTGCACCTTTCCATAGCTTGTCATAACATAAGGCTTTTCAATAATGGCGGTAAAAGCAATATCGTATTCTCCGCCATTGCATACAATTGTAAACTTCCCGTGCTCCACATGTCCCGGCACGAGACCTGTGCCGTCATATGTATAGTAAATATTTACCGGATTTCCGTCAAATCCCTGCTCATCGCAGACTACACGGTAAGAAGAGGGGTACACAAGTCCCCGGATCGTTCCCTCCCCCTGATTCTGAAGAGAAAAGCTTCCTCTGTATTTTTCTCCCTCTCCTACTCTCATAACAATCCGCGTCTCCGGGAAAATAATATCCGGCTGTGGAATATGAAAATCTCCTTTGGCAAAACGTTTGATCTTATTTTTCAAATCAGTCACCTACTCACAATTCTTGTTTCCGCCCAGAAGGCAAAAAACCGCTACTATGAATTATATCATTATTCATATATGTCTTGCAATGGTAGAATCAAAGAATTTGTGTCAGATTGTATACAAGTATACTCCCCCGTGTTGTTGCTATTTACACTGGAAATCTTTCGTCATCTGCATATAATCCAGCTTTTCATATCCTAACTTTTTGTAAAGACTGATCGCCCGCAGATTATCCTCTTCCACTTCCAGCCGCAGTCTGGCCACATCACTGCCTTTGTTTTCTTCCAGATAAGCAAAAAATTCTCTTCCAAGCCCTTTGGAACGGTATACGCTGCGGATATATATTTCCTCAATCCACACAACCATTCCGCCGGCTTCCTGAGAAAAACTTTTTGCCGTCAGAACATATCCGGCCGGAACACCGTTATATTCCAGCATATAAATTTCTGCAAAGCCCTCTGCCCGCAGCGCCTCCGCCGTTGTCTTCTCAAAATACTCATCCGGCACCGGATGAAGCACTGCGTCGGAATGATAGAATTCATGTGCCATCTCCATATAAATCTGTTTATCTTTTTCCTCAAATCTGCGTATCATAAGAATCTCCTCTCTTTTCTGTTTCATACCAGTATATAAAATATTTTCCTGCATTCCCGCTGTCTTTATCCCAGACAGTATACATATCTGTACAGGAGGCGCTTTTTCCGGTTCATCCGTCTGCAGGCCGCCTTTCTGAAACGGTTATAAAGCATTTTCATTTTTTTCCAGTCCTTTTTCTCATCATCCAGATGATAAAACATTGCGGACAGGACACAATAATATAACCAGTTCCACTCTTCTTTTTTCAGTTCCGGATATTCCTTTTCCAGATATTCCGGTGTACTCTCATCCAGCGGATCTTTGATCTTCATCCCCTGAAATTCCGCCGTTTTTATCAGAACAGAATACATTTCGCGAATTCCTTCGCCGCCTTTTTTGCGGGAAAAGCTTTTCTTTCTGCGTGCAAGCCGGATTGCCGCCTGAATCAGGAAGAACAGCACGCCGGCAGCTGCCGTCCCCAGCACAGCTGCCGACCATCTGAACACCGGGCCATACGAATCCGAATTCCTTTTCCCTTCCTCCCCTTCGCCCTGCTGCCCGGAAAAATCCGAGGAATCCGCGGCCGGCGGCTGTATGTCTGCTCCTTCCGGCGCAGGAGGTGTGTGTTCCATATCCATCCATTCTCCTGTCGTTTCCTCATACACCTGGCACCATGCATGTCCCATGCTCCCGGTAATCTGTGCCGTATATCCTCCGGAATCATTCTGCGAAAAGGCAGAGGCGGGTACGGCATACCCTTCCGCATATCTTGCAGTATATCCGCAGTACCGGTACATCAGTGTGGCCGCCGTGGCGAAGTGGACGCAGAACCCCTTATGGTTTTCCAGGAGGAAATACTCCACAAAATCTTTCCCTGCCGGCGTTGCCCCGGGACTCGTATCATATACCGCTCTTTCAGACAGTTCTCTGCTGATTTCCCGGCTCACTTCCCGAAAAGAACCGGTATCCCAGCTGCCGCATAACAGCTCCAGCATATCTGTAAGTTCCCCCGGGTATTCTCTGTACGCCTCCGGAGGCGTCAGAACAGACTTTGTCAGATCTTCCTCTGTCCAGGAATTATCCTCATAGTCAACTCCCCACCTCATCAGAACATACACGGTTCCCTGGGGTTTTTCATCCATTTCAATAGAAGCGACCCGCCCGGACTCAGGGCGGAAGTAGGCAAGACTGCCCAGATCCGCCATTCCGCTTTCATCCGCCGGAGACGGGGTATCGGAATCAGATAAAGTCTCTGTATCCTCCTCTGCATTATTTTCATACTCGGAAGCATCCCTTTCTTCCTCCGGTCTCTTTTCCTCCCTCTGTGCTTCTCCCCGGCTTCTCTCCAGCAGATCCTGCACCCCGCCGATCACTTCTGTCTGAATCATTCCGCGTGCCTGAAGATAATATCCATTCTGTGCATCGCGCTGTACATCCAGAAGTTTTCCTGCCTGAAATGAAATAAATGCCAGAACCGCCGAAACAAGTGCGGAAAACACCGCATGTTTCCATGCAAAAAGCTTTTTCCCGTTTTCCGGCCCGCCGGTTTCCAGTCCGGCGGAGGCAAAATAAACTGCCGTTCCCGCAACCAGGAGCCATGCCGGCAATGCCGGCTGAAAATCCCTGGCAGCCGCAGCAGCAAAAAACGGCGCAGTCAGCACAAGAGCAGCCCAGCCTTTTCCTCTCCCTTTTCGCTGTACAGCCAGAAGCAGTTCCATAACCGGAACAGCAGCCAGTACAGCTATGCCGCTAAATGCCGCCTTTCCCGCCGGATATCCGGAAAATACAGAAGGATAGTTCTGCAGGACCCACTGGTACAGACGGAACATAACATCCCTGAAAACCCACAGGAACACTCCCGCCGCCGCCAGAGCGGCAGCGGCTGCCTTCCAGCGGAATTTCCGCCCTGCCCATCCGGACAGAACAATCCAGACACAGGTGCCGGCATACAGCCATCCTTTGTGAAACGGCATATGAAACACCGACAGGAATGCATTCCACCAGAAAATCATAAGCATGCACATCACCGCCGTCTGTACGCAAAACAAGGAGACGATCCCCCGGTTCTTCCGGCTTTTCTCCGGCAAGGTCCGGTATATTTTTATTCCCGAATGACTGTTTCTCATTTCTGTTTCTCCTCTTTTTATATCCGGATCTTTCCTACACACGCAGAAACTCGAATGTTTCCCCGTCCTTTTTCATCTTTCCACTTCCGTCAACTGTTATAATGCTGCTGAACTCCTGTCCCCGAAACGTATCGTCATAACAGACTGCCGCCTTCTGTACATCCCGGCAGGGCTCCATTTCCATCAGATTCCAGATCATATCACAGGCACTTTCCTCATCGGAGATCCTCCATCTGACAATCCTTTCATTTTTTTCTTCATACCATGCGGCCATATGGATGCACTTTTCCTCCACCAGAGTAATCGAAAGGGACGCCACTGTTTCCAGAAGATCGGAAAATCCCGCCTCTGACTGCTTTTCTTTCTGATAATCAATATAGATAAGCACCACACATCCCAGGGGAAAACTGCGTTCTTTTACCATCAGTTCTTCTTCCCGCGCACTTAACTTCCAGTGAATATCCTTAAGAGAATCCTTTTCCCGATATTCTCTGACCTGATAAACCTCAGACGGGTCCTCCCCTCTGCGCTGCTGGGAAAATTCCTGGGCCTCCGCCTGAAACTCCCGGGTTTTCCTTGTAACTTCCAGAGGCATAAGACAAAATTCCGGCATAATCTTCACCTGTGCAGTCTTGTTCCACTTGATTTTTCTGTAAAAAATTCCAAAGAAATCATAGACTTTCATGCTTTCCAGACAGATCTCCACAATTCCACAGTAACGGGTTTCAAACACACACCACACTGTCTCTTTTCCATCCGGCGCCAGAACTCCCTTCAGCCGCTTTTTCCCATACCTTTTTCCTCCTCTGTTCCCCACAGACAGAAGCGCCTCATACCGCAGACTTCTGTATCCCGACATATTTTTTACAGAGATTCCTGCTTTTACCTTTTTTCCCTTTTCTCCTACAGGAGGCACCCGGCACAGATCCGGGACCGCCTTTCTTCCGGCCGATACAAGCCAGACTGCGGAAAGCACCGGATAAAAAAGACAGAGCACCAGTATTCCGGACAGCACTGTATTATCATACATAAAAAACAAATATGCCGCAACAAGAAGCACCGCCAAATAGCCTGCTGTTCTTCTGATCATTTCACTACCGCCTTGTCTTCAATGCCGGTTTTTCTACTCTTTCAAGAATCTGCCGGATAACTTCTTCCACTTTTACATGTCCCACTTTTGCTTTCATATTCAGAATAATTCTGTGCGAAGCCACACTGGGAAAAACTTCCTCCACATCAGAAGGAATTACATACTGCCGTCCTTTTAAATATGCAGAGGCCTTTGCCATAGCTGTCAGTGCCACAGTCCCCCTGGGACTTAATCCCAGCTCTGTCCAGGAATCTTCCCGGGTTGCTTTTGCCAGCTCCGCAATATATCGGCAGATCCGCTCATGCATGAAAACCTGCCGCGCCTCTCCCATCATTTCCAGCAGAGCTGCTGCATCCAGAATGGGCCTGATTCCGGCAGTCCGGTCTTCTTCCTGACTTCTTTTCATAATCTCTATCTCTTCCTCGACAGAAGGATACCCCATGCTGACGCAGATCATAAACCGGTCCAGCTGAGATTCAGGGAGAAGCTGCGTTCCGGCAGATCCTGCCGGATTTTCCGTGGCAATTACGATGAAGGGCCGTCCGGTCCGCCGGGTCACCCCGTCTACTGTAACCTGCTGTTCCTCCATCACTTCCAGCAGGGCGGACTGGGTCTTGGGAGATGTTCTGTTGATCTCATCTGCCAGAAGGAGATTACACATAACCGCTCCCGGCTGATACACAAATTTCCCCGTCTCCTTCTGATAAATATTGAATCCGGTCAGATCGGCCGGAAGTACATCCGGCGTAAACTGCACCCTCCTTGCTTTCAGACCCATTGCCTTTGAAAAGGCAAGAGCCATTGTCGTCTTTCCGGTTCCCGGTATATCTTCTATCAGAATGTGTCCCCCCGCCAGAATTGCCGTCATAATTTTTGTAAGAACATCTTTCTTTCCCACCACTGCCTTTTCCACTTCTTCTATTACATACTGTGCATTATATTCCAATCCTGCCATACTGTCCTCCAATATCTCCCATCTTCGCATTCCTGCCAAAAACTGCCCTGCTTTTCCCTCATTGTTCCATTTCTAATGGAATCACCCCTATTCTATCATGAATCAAAAATTTCTAACAGGGCATTGCACAGAAAACAGACGCCTCCGCGGAATTTTCTTCCGCTGTAAGACGCCTGTTTTTTACCCGCATCAAATTATCTGCTTTGAAATATTATTCTGTTGTTTTCCTTTTTTTTCACAACAATTCCCATTGCCGCGCCTGCAGCTGCCAGCAATACGACGTACATACCAAAGCTTGTTTCATCTCCTGTCTGTACCGCGGTATTCTCCCCGTCGGATACCGAAGGAGTCCGGCTGCTGTCAGCGTCTCCCGGAACCACAGGATCCTTGTCACTTCCTCCCGGTGCCGCAGGATCTTTGCCGCTTCCTCCCGGTGCCGTCGGATCTTCGTCACTTCCTCCCGGTGTCGTCGGATCTTCGTCACTTCCTCCCGGTGTTGCAGGATCTTCTGTCTGCGTTACTGTCACTGTAAAACGCTCTTCCAGTCCGCCGTAGGATACAACAATCGTCTTCTCTCCCGGCGTATCTGAATCAAAGCCTGTAATTTCTGCTTCTTCTGTTACATCTCTGCTGTCTCCGCTGTCATACAGCGCCTCTACTTTAAAGCCCTCCAGATCCAGCGCTTCTCCGATCTGGTATTCCTGTTTCTTCGGTTCTGTAACCCGCAGTCCTGTCAGCACCGGCACTTCCGGTTCTCTGGCAATAACAGTTACATACTGATTTTCAGTAATATCACTTAATGTAAATGTCAGGACGCCGGTTTCTGATATTTTATAAGAATCTTCACTCAGCACACTGCCGTTTACTGCAACAGAAGCAATTTCATAGCCTTCCGCCGGCGTGGCTGTAACTTCCAGGGAATCCCCTTTTGTTACGTTTGCGGCCTGAGGCTCAATGCTTCCGTTTTCCATCTCGGACTGAACGATACAGGTATCCGTCTCATCCAGAACCCAGAGTTGATTGTTATCAGCCGCTCTGTCCGCAACCGACAATTCAAACCCCGTACCATATGCGGAAGTATTTGTTGCCGTCAGATAAGAACCGGAAGCTGTGTTCTGAATTCTGTAACAGTTATCCGTTCCCGAAACAGGTTCCAGAATCCAGATCTGATTTGCGTTTCCATCTGGTTTTTCCTGGGTAATCCGGCCATCTGTGGCTGTCATTACCAGATTACTGTTTGCATTGACAATCTGATATCCGCCGTCCGCTTCTTTAAATGCCCATCTGTAAGGCATGGTTGTCTCATTTGTCCATGTAATAATTCCCCGTCCGACGTCCAGACTGTTCCCGTCAACTACAACCCGGTGTCCCTGCTTTTCTACATTCTCAATCATGAATGTATTGTTCGAAATAACCGCAGGCTCTGCCGGCTCCTGGCTTAAATTACAGATTACCACCTGATCTGCCACAACAAAAGAATCTGTGGCCGCAGGATTTTTCTCGCCTGTAACCCGGACGGTCAGCGTATGTTCTCCATACTCCAGATCCTGTACCTCAAAGAGCACAAGCTGATCCTGTCTCTGAGCCTGATACAGATCAACCAGTTCCTCTTCTCCGCCGTCAACAGAAAATGCAGCAATTCCGTGTCCCGGCGCTTTCGCTCCGCAGTACTGAATACCTGTACCTTTAAACCGGATCGTTACCGTATCTCCTGCCGTATTTGTCCAGTGATTATCTCCGCGGTAAGCTCCGGTTTCTGTTCCGTACTGCCAGCCGGTTCCCTCGTAATCCAGTTCATACAGACGGCTTCCGGATTTGGTATCGTTCATATTATAAAGCTCCGGAAGCTCCGGATTCACTTCCTGTTCGCCCTGGGATACCGGAACCAGATTATCCGCTTCAAAAGCTTCAATATCGATTGTGCAGGTCGCAGACGCAAGGCCATCGGAGGTCACTTCAAATTCGGCTGTTCCTGTCTTCCCGTATCTGGACTGTACAAGGAACGCAATATGTCCGCCCTCCAGCGCCACATTTTTTTCTGAGATCAGCGTGGTTTCCGTACCGGATGTCTGGGTCACATTAATTGTATTTGCCGCATAGGGCACCTCGTTGCCATTTGCGTCCACCGCTTTAACCAGTACACTTGTCATGTCTGTTCCGTCCGCTGTCAGCGTATTATAATCCGGTTCTGCGACCAGCTTCACGGCCTCTCCCGGTGTGGTGCGTGTTGTTTCTTTAACCTCTTCACCATCTACATATCCGACAGCCCTTAATTCGCCCGGAGCATAGGTAATCCCGGTGAATTCAAAAATCGGATGAGGCAGGTTTGTATATTTATTCGGCTCAATTCTTCCCTGGCTTACTCCGTTTACAAAAAGCTCCACTTCATCACAGTTGCTCATTACATAAACCGTGGATGAGGAATTGTCCGCCCAGTTATTCGCAATATATACCATCGCCCCGGCATCTTCAATATCCTGCTGGGTTCTGTACAGATAAGCAACCGGTTTTTCATAACGCCAGAGATCATAGAGGCCGCTGTAAAATACATGCTGGGAATTTGTATAGTTTACCTCATTATTATAGTCAAACATACTCCAGCCAATGCCGCCGGCCACCTTGTCATTTCTGTAATAATAATCCAGAACCTGTGCAAAGGAATCGATAAACAGACGGGCCTGCTCGTTACTGGCGTCCGGTCTTCCGTCGCCCCACCAGTCATTGGAATGCTCTGTCACAATATACGGAATATGCGGCGGGTCTTCCGGATACCGGTAATTCACCGTCAGAATATCCGTTACAACCGTATCTTTTTCTCCCCCGGATCCGTCCGGAAAATCAAATTCAATACGGACGCCATGGGTCGGCCTTGTAGGATCCAGACTCTTGGCAAGTTCATTACATTCCGTATTAAATGCTGTGTTAACGCCGGATTCATTCGGTGTTACGCCCCAGCTGATGATAGAAGGATGATTTCTGTCCCGGAGAATCAGCTCTGTAAGATTTGTTTTAAAATTCTCTTTCCACTGGTCATCTCCCACATGCTGCCAGCCCGGCGCCTCGATAAATACCAGGAGACCGATCTCATCGCAGCGCTCCAGGAAGGAAGGATCCTGAGGATAATGGGAACAGCGCACAAGATTGATCCCGTCCGCCTTGATCATATCCGCATCCCGCTCCTGCAGTTTATCCGGCACTGCCCGTCCGATCCATGGCCACTGTTCATGGCGGTTAATGCCGACAAGCTCCGTCTTCTCTCCATTCAGATAGAAACTGCCGTCCCCGTCTGTTCCGTCTTTAAATTCGATATAACGCATTCCGATTTTTGTGTTATATGTATCAATTACTGTATCTCCGTCCCGGATCTCCATTACCACCGTATACAGGTACGGATCATCCAGATCCCACAGATGAGGATTCTCAATTTCTTCCGTCTCTACCGTTACAGTCGTCTCCTGTCCCGCAGTCAGAGTCTCCTCTTCCGAAGCTGACGCGACCACCTTTCCTTCTGCATCTTCCACTGTTGATGTAACTGTATAGGTTTTATCACTGTCCAGCTTATTTGAAATATCAGCCTGAGTATTTACAACTGCCTGGCCCTCTTCCAGCCCCGGCGTAGTTACAAATGTCCTCTCTACGTAAACCGGATCTGTAATAATCATTGTAACGTCTCTGACAATACCTCCGAACAGACAGTAATCCACATTGCCGCCCTCCGGCGGAAGCTCCGGCTGTCTTGTGGAATCCACACGCACTGCCAGTACATTGTCCCGGCCGTCCGTGTATACATAATCAGAAATATCTACCGTAAACGTTGTATATGCCCCTTCGTGAGTATCTACATAATTGCCGTTTACATAGATTTCAGCAATTGTAGCAACGCCTTCAAACTCCACCATAATATTTCTGCCCGAATAACTTTCCGGCAGCGTAAAATGTCTCCGGTACCAGGAAACAAACCGGTAAGACTCGATATCCGCCTCAAAGTCCTCTGCAGAATGCCGGTCAATAATTTTATTCGCATGGGGTACCGATACAGATTCGAAATCCGACTCATTCAGATTAACAGCCTCACCATTGGAATAATCCACATTGCTGTACAGCCATCCTGTGTCAAAATTCAACTCTGTTCTTTCCGCCGCACCCGTCTCTTCTGCCTGCGCATCAACTGCCGGTGCTGCCGGAAGCGCAGGGGTAAGCATCGCTATACCAAGTGCAAGAGCCATCCATTTTTTCAGTTTCACGAAACTTTCCTCCTTTAATTTAATATTTTTTCAGACAATTCTCAGATTGTCCAAATCTGCTTCGTATAAAGACATAACGTTTTCACAAAGCCAGTTCCTATACCGCTCTTCACAGAACGGCCGGCCGAATTATAGCATTTGCACATAATACCTTTTTATTATAAAATAATTTGGTCATTATGTATAATGCTTATTTCCTATAAACATCTATACATTTTACACATATATATAAAATATCTTTTTTTCTTTGAAATTTCTCTACATTTAACACAAAACAATTTTATTCTTTTTTTATTATGGAAATACAATTGAATTTTTTTGATTTGATTTTGTTTGATTTTTTTCGTTTTGTTCTATTTTTTTCAGATTTTCAGACTCAAACCGGAACCAAAAACAGATTTTTGTTCTATAAATAGAACGGATCCGGCCCAAAAATGCAGCTTTTTCCGGCCGATGGTTCATTTTTTTTAATTAACGTCCGCCGGGGCCGTCCCGTTTTCTTTCTTTGAAAATCCGGACGGCCGCTGCCGGCAGTATGCCTCTTACCCCAGAAGTTCCTCCCACTCTTTTTCTCTGAATCCTGTCAGTACGGCAGAATCCGTTACAAGAACCGGTCTTTTCACCAACATTCCGTCCTGGGACAGAAGGCGGATCTGTTCCTCTTCACTCATCTGGGAAAGCTTATCTTTCAGATTCATGCTTTTATAAAGATTGCCGCTGGTATTAAAAAATTTTTTAAGCGGAAGGCCGCTCTTCTGCCACCACTCCTTTAATTCTGCAGCGTCCGGATTGTCCTGTCTGATATCACGCATTTCATATTCAATGCCTTTTTCATCCAGCCATTTCTTCGCTTTCATGCAGGTACTGCATTTCGGATAATATACAAACAACATTTTGTCCAACTCCTTTCCGGTATTCCTGTATTCTTTTCTCTTCCACCCGGCCATACAGGAGACGGCCGGGCTATATTTCATTTTAACAGAAAGATAAACAGAAGCAAGACAAAACAGGAAAGAAGTGCTATAATAAAAAACAGCCTACATTTTGTCTACAAAGGAGGAGTTCTTATGAAATTAGTCATCACCATGAGCCGCCGTTTCGGTACGGGGGCAAGTATTATTGCAAAAGAGCTTTCTGAAAGGCTTGACATCCCTGTTTATGATAAGGCATACATTGAAGAGCAGATTCATGATCACATGTATGAAAGTGAGGCTGAGGCAATCCGCAAGCTTGCAGAAAAACCATGTATTATTCTGGGACGGTGCGCGTCTGACATTCTGAAAGACCGGATGAATGTGCTGAACATCTTTGTCTGCGCCGACAAAGAAGACCGCATCCACAGGATTATGGAAAAAGAAAATCTCAGCTATGATGATGCAAAGGAAAAAGTGGAACGTACAGATGAAGAAAGAGCTTCTTACTATTATGAGCATACAGGAAAAACATGGGGCGATGTAAACGATTACCACATGATTATGGATACAAGCGAACTGGGTGTGGAAAACTGCGCAGATATTCTGATGCATTATTTTGAAAAGCTGGAATACATCTGATAATCAAATCCCGTCGAAGAATAATTCCGAAATCATGACCGCCCGTCAAACGGGCGGTTTGCTCTGAGGCTATAAGCCTCTGTTACCGGCCAGCGCCTAAAGACGCTGGCTTTCACTTTGTTCAAGCCGCATCGCCTTTGACTCGTCGCTGCCCTTGAAAGGGCGTTCGTATTACCGGCTACCCTTGAAAGGGTCTTCGTATTCTTTTACACTAAGTTTATCCATTGCAATATCATGTTTTTCCTGCTCTTGGATATACTTCTTTATGGTTGCCTCATTAAGCCCTACTGTGCTTACATAATATCCCTCTGCCCAAAAGTGCCTGTTTCCAAATTTGTATTTCAAATTTGCGTGTTTATCGAATATCATTAGCGAACTTTTTCCTTTGAGGTATCCCATAAACTGTGATACACTGAGTTTGGGCGGTATGCTTACCAGCATATGAATATGGTCTGGCATTAAATGTCCTTCCAATATTTCTACGCCTTTATAGGCACATAGTTGCTTTATAATATCCCGGATACTTTCTTTGTATTGATTGTATATGATCTTTCTCCTGTATTTGGGAGTAAAAACTATGTGATACTTGCATACCCATTTTGTATGGGATAAACTATTTGCTTTATTGGCCATAAAATCACCTTTCCTTTCGTTATAAATCAGCTTGAACAACCTTATTTTATAACGGAAAGGTGATTTTTTGGTATAACCAACGTCGCGCACCCGCATAGCGGGTGGTTTATATTTCGCACGCTTCGCGAGCTCAACAGGGTCACGACCCATAAATAAAGATGCGGCAGATCTGTTTCTTATACAGACCGCCGCATCCTTTTCTTTTAAAAGGCAGGACTTCCTACTGCGCCAGAATACTTCTTGAGCGTTTCAGATATTTTCCATCTCCTTTTTTCCCAAGAAATACATTGTCTTTTACAATTACATTTCCCCTCTGCATAACAAGATCAATGTCCCCCTTTACTGTCATGCCCTCATAACATGTATAATCCACTGCGCTGTGCATATCCCTGTGCGTCAGGATCCTTTCTTTTTCCGGATCAAGAAGGACCAGATCTGCATCACTTCCCGGAAGCAGCGTTCCCTTTTCAGGATACAGACCATACATCCGGCAGGGATTCGTACAAAGATACTTTACAAGCTGAGGCAGCGTAATTCTCTTTTTGACAACCCCTTCCGAAAACATAATCCGAAGTCTCTCTTCCACACCCGGCGCTCCATTGGGGCAGGCGGTAAAGTCGCAGGCTCCGGCCTGCTTTTCAATTCCATAATTGAAAGGACAGTGGTCGGTTGCAACTACATCCAGCACGTCGTCAGAAAGAGCCTGCCACAGTGCCTCCTGATCCTCCTTTTTCCGAAGCGGCGGCGACATAATTGCCTTCAGCCCTTCCTGGTCATCCTGATACATACTGTCTGTCAGCGTAAGATACTGGGGACAGGTTTCTACCGCAAAATTTTTCTGCCCGGCCGCCTTTGCTTTTTTCACTTCCAGCAGTCCCTCTTTGCTGGACAGATGTACGATATACAGCGGCGCATTGTCCGTCATGGCTGCAAGATGCAGCATCCGGTCAACAGCCTCCGCTTCACACCTGGCCGGCCGGCTTAATGGATGGTATCTGGGTTGTGTGCACCCCTCTTGTACATATTGTTTCCGGAGATAATTGATTACTCCGTCATTTTCACAGTGCACCGCGATCACAAGCCCGTCTTTTTTTGCCTGTCTCAGCACCTGGAAAAGCTGGTCATCCTTCAACATAAAATCATAGGTCATATATACCTTAAAGCTGGTAATTCCCTCTTTTTCTGCAATTTCCTTCATTTCTCCTAAAACAGAATCATCAACATGCTGAATAACCCCGTGAAATCCATAATCAATTACCGCTTTTGCATCTGCCAGTCTGTGGTACTCATCCACCTGATGCCAGAGGCTGCATCCCTTCGGTCCAAACGCCATGTGATCTACAATAGAAGTGGTTCCCCCGCAGGCTGCCGCAACGGTGCCATCATAAAAATCATCCACAGCCCTGTATTTTCCGGCCTGCAGATCCATATGCGTGTGGACATCCACCGCTCCAGGAAGCACATATTTCCCGGAAGCATCAATCACTTCTGCGTCCGGATCTGCCAGACCTGTTCCCACTGCTTTTATCTTTTCCCCTTCAATCAGAATATCCCCTGCAAAAACCTGCGACTCCGTACAGATCATTCCGTTTTTTATCAGTTTTTTCATTATTGTCAGTCTCCCTTTCTCCCGCGCCGTTATCACAGACAGCATGAATACCCATTCTCCGCCGGATTCCGGCCGTTTCATGATGGCCTGTCCCGCTAATATTTTCTGGTTTTTCATTCTATTTTTTATACTAACACCGATCCTGTGCAAATACAATCTCGTACTTCTGAAAATTTATAAGACGTCTTAATTTTTTTTAGATACAGACCTGTTCCCTGTTTTATGATATAATTCAGATATGTTTTGAGAATAAAAACAAACATAATGCAGGGAGGGTTTTTATGGATGATTTAGAAAATCTCCTGATCCAGTTTGCCAGAGGCATGTCAGCCCAGTTCGGGGAAAACTGCGAGATCGTGATTCATGATGTGACAAAGGGACTGGAGAATACCATTATCCATATCGAAAACGGACACGTCACACAGAGAAAGGAAGGAGGAAGCGGATCCAAAGTTGTTTTTGACGCATTGAATACGGATCCCTCTGAACTCCATGACCATCTGGCTTATCTCACCAGAACGGAAGATGGAAGGACTCTGAAATCAAGCACACTTTATATCAGACATCCGGACAGCAGCCTGGCTTATATCTTTTCTGTCAACTATGATATCTCAGCCCTGTCCGCTGCCGGAGATGTCCTTCACTCGCTGCTTCTCACAGAGGAAGAGCAGAGGCAGGAAGAGAAAAACGAAAACCTTCCCCGGATTACACACAGTGTCAGCGATCTTCTTGATTCGTTAATTGAGGAAGCTCTTTCCTGCATCGGCAAGCCGGTTGCAATGATGACAAAAGAGGAAAAAGTCCGGGTTGTCCGGTATCTGAATGAGGCGGGCGCCTTTTTAATTACAAAGTCCGGAGATAAGGTGGCCTCTGTTCTGGGAATATCAAAATTCACCCTTTACAAATATATGGACAGCTGAACGGTCCGTAAAAAACAGCCCGGCAGACTGAGATAACTCAATCCGCCGGGCTCGATTAATAATTTTCCCTATTCCGCTGTATCCTCTCCGGATGTATTATCATCTGCTGAAGAACCGTTGTCCCCAGAGCTGTTATCTGTCGTATTCTGATCCGCAGAAGAACCGTCATCTGTTGAAGTATTATCTTCAGAGGTAATAATCGTCACACCCTGATCAATAAAGTCAATCTTATTCCACACTTTTTTATTAACATCAATCTCTGTATCGTCTCTCCACTGCTCCAGAAGGGAATTATACTGATCCTGTTTTCTTTCTTCTACAATCTGTTCCTTCTTGGCATCTGTGGCATCCCGGTCAAGCAGGCTGGTAAGCTGTGCCACATACAGACCGTTGTCTGTTTCAATAACATCCGTCACATCTCCGACCTTCTCCAGGGCATCCGCCGCAGCAATCAGATCCGCGTCATATGTAGTAGTCTCCGCGTCAAAGGTTGCTTCCTGAACAGTTGCTGAAGACTCCTCCGCAACATCTGCCATGTCCTCCCCGGCTTTCACCCGTTCGGAAAGTTTCTTTGCTGTTGTCTGTAATGCTGTCTTTTCATCATCAGAAAGAGGTACTGAATTTCCTGACTCGTCCGTTGTAGTATAGGAGAAGAACACATAATCCATCGCTTTCTGGGCTGCTTCTTCATCGGATACTTCTTCATCAACGCCCTCTTTCATCGGGCTGTCCATCTTGTTCTGGATTGTAACAAGTTCCAGGTATTTCTCAATGTCTTTTTTATAACCGGATACGGCTTCCTTTGCATCGTCCGTATTATCCTCGTCAAACTGAGCTGCCGCTTCACTGATGGCATCTTCCTCTTCCTCTGTAAGAGTAACGCCGTAATCCTCCGCATGCTGGGAAATCAGATACATATTCTGCAGGCTCTCCAGAAGCCCGTCTTTTGTTGTTTCTTCTGTTGTCTTTCCGTCAGTCTCCTGATTCCACATATCCTCCGCACTCATGGACATGCCATTGCTGCTCATCATGCTGAGATAATATGTTTCATACTGTGCCTGTGTCATTCTTGCATAGAAGTTGGCAACTCCGAGGGGAACCTCCTCATCTCCTACTGTCATAACTACTGCTTCTGTATCCAGAGAGCCGCTGCAGCCTGTAATCGTTGTTGCCGCCAGGGCTGCCGCCGCGGCAGCCATTGCTGCTCTTTTCCTTAATTGCATTGTTAAAGCCTCCTCTTCTTTCACTGTAAGATTTCGTATTCTGCCTTGCTTCTTCTTACAGAGCCGGGCATATTTTTACTGCGCCCGCATATACTGATACATTATACCGTGTTTTTTCAATTCTAACAAGTAGGAAACACAAAACAGATACAAAAAAGCAGTGCATCCGTCGTCTGCCACAGACTCCTGCACTGCTTCTTCTGTAAATCAGTATCCTTCTTATCAAAAACACAGCCCTTTTATGTCCTCCAGTACTTTCCGTACTGTCTCCAGAATATCTGTTCCGCTTTCCTTGCCGCTTTTTCCCTTTTTCTCATACAGAAAGAAGGGCGGCTCTTCCGCCCGGAACACAAGGCTGTTTCCATACGCCTTCAGAAGTCCCGGAATCTTCTGCGGATCAATTTTTGCCCGTTCATACATAGTAAAACGGATCTGCCGTCCTTTCTGTTCCACAGCGGTTACATAAGCTGAATGCGCCAGACCTTTCAGAAGCGCAACGTGCAGAAGCTGCTGTACCTTCTTCGGAATATCTCCGAACCGGTCGATGAGCTCCTCCATCATATCGTCCATCTCTTCTTCCGTCTCAATCGCGGCAATTCTCTTGTAGATATCCAGTTTCTGATACTCGTTTTTAATATAGGACTGAGGAATGTAGGCGTCTACATTCAGATCGATTGTAGTGGTGTAGATCTCTTCCGGCTCGCCGCCTTTGAGTTCTTTTACGGCTTCTCCCAGCATTTTGCAGTACAGATCATATCCGACAGCTTCCATATGACCGCTCTGGGCTTCTCCGAGAAGATTTCCCGCTCCTCTGATCTCCAGATCCCGCATGGCAATTTTAATCCCTGATCCAAGATCTGTAAATTCCCGGATGGCTGCCAGACGCTTTTCCGCCACTTCTTTCAGAAGCTTATCCCGGCGGTAAAGAAGAAAGGCATAGGCCATACGGCTGGACCGCCCCACCCGGCCCCGGAGCTGATAAAGCTGAGCCAGACCGAACCGGTCTGCATCCTGAATAATCATAGTATTGGCATTGGGGATATCCAGCCCCGTTTCAATGATCGTTGTCGAGACCAGAACATCAATATCTCCGTTAATAAAATCATACATGATATCTTCCAGCTGTCTTTCATTCATCTGCCCGTGGGCAAAAGCCACATTTACCTCCGGGAGCATTCTCTGAATCTTTCCCGCCACATCTGCAATATCACTGACCCGGTTATACACATAATATACCTGTCCGCCCCGGGAAAGTTCTCTCTCAATTGCTTCCCGGACCATTTCATCATTATATTCCAGAACATAGGTCTGAATCGGCATACGGTCCTGCGGAGCCTCCTCCAGGACACTCATATCCCGGATTCCGATCAGGCTCATATGCAGAGTCCGCGGAATGGGAGTAGCCGTCAGGGTCATTACATCTATATTTTCTCTGAGTTTTTTGATTTTTTCCTTATGTGTCACGCCAAATCTCTGTTCCTCGTCAATAATGAGAAGTCCCAGATCTTTATATCCCACGTCTTTGGACAGCACACGATGGGTGCCGATCACAATATCCACCAGCCCCTTCTTCAGATCTTCCACTGTCTTTTTCTGCTGCTGGGCGCTGCGGAACCGGCACAGCAGATCAATCCGCACCGGATAGTCTTTCATACGCTGGACAAAGGTATTGTAATGCTGCTGGGCCAGTATCGTTGTCGGAACCAGGTACACCACCTGTTTCCCCTCCTGTACTGCCTTAAATGCTGCCCGGATGGCGATCTCCGTCTTTCCGTAACCTACGTCTCCGCAGATCAGGCGGTCCATGATCTTTGTACTTTCCATGTCCCTTTTTGTATCCGCAATGGCCTGCATCTGATCTTCTGTCTCCTCAAAAGGAAACATTTCTTCAAATTCCTTCTGCCATACTGTATCCGGGCCATACACAAACCCTTCCGACTGCTGCCTTACAGCATACAGTTCGACCAGATCTTTCGCTACTGCCTGCACAGCCTTCTTTACCTGATTTTTGGTCTTTCCCCACTGGGCGGTTCCCAGTTTGTTCAGTTTCGGCTTTCTGCCGTCTGCTCCGGAATACTTCTGGATCAGATCCATCTGCGCCACAGGAATATAGAGCACACCGCCCTCGGCATAGGAGATCTTCAGATAATCTTTGACAACCTTGTCAACCTCCACCTTCTCAATCCCCTGGTAAACACCTACGCCATGATTTTCATGCACCACGTAATCGCCTGGCCTGAGTTCCGTAAAATCCTGAATCTTCTGGCCGTCATACCTTTTGCGGCGTTTCTTCTTTTTCTTTCTGCCGAAAATGTCCGTCTCTGAAATTACGACAAACTTCAGCATAGGATATTCATATCCTTCTGCCACATAGCCGTAGGAAACCATAATCTCGCCGGGATTAACGCACCGCTCCATGTCCTCGCTGTAAAAGCTGCTCAGATCATAGTCTCTCAGATCTTCCGCCAGTCTCTTTGCACGTGTTCTGGATCCGGAAAGAAGGACCACCCGGCTGCCGTTTCTCTTCAGGCGCTTCAGATCCCTTGTCAGCAGTTCAAAGCTGTTGTTATACGGATTCACACTCTTTGTCTGAATACTGTACGTCCGGCTGATATGGAAATCTGCGCACTTTGACTCCAGCGTAGTGCAGGCAATTCCCGAATACCGGTTCATCTTTTCAACAATCTCTCTGACCGGGTATACGGTGAGAGTTCCTTCCCCGGGATCCACCCCGGCTTCTTCCCGGTTCTGTCTGCTGTGTACATACTCTTCTTCCACTTCATCTGCTTTCTCTTTCAGGCGGACTGGCTCATCCAGAAAGAGCAGGGTTTTCTTTACGGGAAAATAATCCAGAAAAGAGACGGTCTCCATCTCTCCGGTCCAGTTTTCTAATGCAGGGTAAATCTCCACTTCCTCCAGATTTTCCACAGACCTCTGACTCTCCACATCAAAACTCCGGATCGAATCAATCTCATCCCCCCACAGCTCGATCCGCACCGGCATTTCTTCCGTCAGAGGGAAAACATCCAGAATGCCGCCTCTGACTGCGAACTGTCCCGGGCCTTCAATCTGGCTTTCCCTCTCATATCCCATTTGTACAAGCCTGGCCTGAAGACCGGCAAAATCTATACTCTGGCCGTTTACCAGACAGATTCTCTGCTGCCGCACCGCTTCCGGAGCGGGAAGCCCATCCAGAAAAGCATCGATTGTAGTAATCACTGTAAGCTCCTGCCCCTCTTTTTTTTCAGTCAGAGCCCGCAGGACTTCCATCCGCCGGCTGGTAAGCAGTTTTCCCTTAATATCTGCATAATAAAAGAGAAAATCTCTGGCCGGATACAGGCAGACATTTTCATTCAGAAAACGGTATTCTTCAAATGCCTTTTTTGCTTTTTCCTCACTGGAAAAAGCGATGACCCGGTATTCCCAGCCATCGCAGAGCGCATACATCAGATGGGTTTTCTGTGAATTCACACATCCCGCAATCTGTATAAAACCTTGTTCTTTTCCTCTGTTTTTTATAATTTCCTGATAATCCGCAAGCTCAGCCAGCGGAGATAGTAACGCCTGCATATCGATTCCTCTCTCCCAATTTCTTCTCCCCGTCCTTTTCCGGACAATTCTTTTCAGAAATATTCTACCAAACAGCCAGCGGCGCCACCAGTCTGTTACTCCATTTTCCGGTTATATCTGCTCATAGCTCCGCCGATATCTCCGGACAGAATCATCCGGACTGCATCAGCGGCCCGGTCAAATCCGTCTTCCATCTGCTCCTGTTCCGCTTTGCTGAAACGTCCCAGCACATAGTCTGCCAGATCACAGCCTGCCGGCTTTTCTCCTACTCCGACCCGGATCCGGGGGAACTCCTGCGTACCCAGATGAGCGATAATGTTCTTCATCCCGTTATGCCCGCCCGCGCTTCCTTTTTCACGGATCCTGAGCTGTCCCGTATCCAGATTCACATCATCATAAATAACAATCAGCTCACTGGAGGGATCTGCTTTATAAAAATCCACAACGCTTCGTATACTCTCTCCGCTCAGATTCATATAGGTCTGGGGTTTCACGAGAATCACTTTCTGTCCCTCAATTACACCTTTTCCCACCAGAGCCAGGTGCTTTTTTGTGTCTACCGGTATATTATATTTTTCCGAAATACGGTCTATTACATCAAATCCAACGTTATGCCTGGTCCCCTCGTATTTCCGTGAAGGGTTCCCGAGTCCTGCTATAACAAACATATTTTCCATTCCTTCCTGAGGTAAAAACGTCCGGCGCACGGCTCTTTTTCCTCGCCTTTGCGCCGACGCTGTTTATTTTAACCTATACCACAGTGTTTGTCACGCAAAAGCCGCGAATAATTTTCCATTTTCAGTCATACACTTATAAAAAACAACCGGCAGGCTAAAATCAAGGCCGCCGAAAACGGGAGGTAATTCTATGGGTTCCAGAACAAAGATCATCGTCCTGCATATGAAGGAAATCATTTATACCGCAATCTTCGCCGCACTGGGAATACTGCTGATCGTCCTTCTGGTTATCATGTTCAGGCCCGGGGCCGGAGAAGAAAAGGCAGGCATTGAAAAGCAGTATACTCCGGGTATCTACACATCTACCCTTACCCTGAACAACACAAATCTGGAGGTGGAGGTATCTGTAGACGAATCCCGCATCAATTCCATACGGTTTTCCAATCTGGATGAGACTGTAACCGCTATGTTTCCTCTCATTCAGCCTGCTATAGAAGATATCGCGGAACAGGTCTACGAGACCCAGTCCCTGGATGATATTGCTCTGTCAGACGATGCGCCCTATACATCCCAGATGATTCTGGACGCAATCAAAGAAGCCGTTGCAAAAGCCGCAGTCCGGTAGACTGCGGCTTTTCTCTGGCCAAACTCAAACATCCATGCTGCAGACGCCTGCTGCCCGGCAGCATCCTTTCTAACCTTCAACAATCAGATACCTGCCGTCAGAAAGAGCAAATACTTCTGCCGCTTCTTCCAGCTCTTCCTCCGTCATTCCGCTTACATCTGCTCCGGCCTCCTCAAAGTACTCTCTGACTTCCTCAATCGAGCCGGCAACCACTGCCATACAGTCTTCCAGAAAAGCCTCGGCCTCTTCCTGTGTTTCCGCAACCGGCTCGTCAAAAAGCTTTGTCTGATTTTTTAAAAAGACAAGCAGATCTTCTTCTCTGAATTCACTCATGCTGCTCCTCCTGTTCTTTCGTAATTTCAAGGATCTCCCGTGTGGAATCTACAATAATCTCCGCCCCGGCTTTTCTCAGTTCTTCCGGCTGCCGGAATCCCCAGGATACAAGCACCGTCTTTACCCCCGCTGCCTGTCCGGTCCGGATATCCACCTCGGAATCGCCGATATATATAATCTCTGAAGGTTCTGCCCCCAGATCCTCCGTCATAAGCAGAAGAGCGGAAGGATCCGGCTTTCTCGGAACCCCTTCCTTCTGTCCCCACACAATATCAAACGTATCTTCCCCGAAGATCCGGCTGACCACGTGTACCGCCTGTCTGTCAGGCTTATTGGACAGAACGCCGAGTTTCATTCCCCGCGCTTTCAGTTCTGACAGAAGAGAAACAATTCCCTCATACGGTTTTACACGGTATGTGCAGTTTTTATCAAATACGCGCTGAAATGTATGAAATGTTTCCGGGAAAAACTCTTCTTCCGGAACCCCGGCAGCTTCCAGAGCCTTCTGAATCAGAACTTTTGCTCCGTTTCCAACGAACATCCTGCACTGTTCTTTTGTAATCTCCGGAAGATTCATCTCCTTCATCGTTTCATTTGTCGAATAGGTAAGAGAATCCAGCGTATCAGTAAGTGTTCCGTCCAGATCAAATATACAAGCTTTATACATACCTTATGCTCCTTTTTCTCTGTCTGCGCCGCTCTGCCGTATCATACCGGCCGGCAAACGCATCTGTACTGTATCTGTGCAGCGCCGGCCTGCACCGGCGCTGATTTAATCATAGTATGAAGGCGACAAAATATCAATCCTTTCTTACTCGCCCGGCGGCGTAAATTTACTGTAGGAATTATAGTGGCAGAAACTGCCAGATGTGTTTC
>USFD01000025.1 GCA_900553885.1 uncultured Ruminococcus sp. | reverse complement strand
CCCTTCACTGTCAGAATACATTTTTCTGCGGTTGCAGGCCACCAAAATGCGGTTGCAAATGCGCAACCCGAGGTTGCAGATGCGTGAAAACAGGGGAAAACGGACATTCTGTCTGATTTCAGCTGTTCTGCAGAGGGGTCTTCTGAGTGAATCTTTCCTATATGAAAATCGAATCTATTATATAAAATATTCTTTTTATTCACAAGAAGGTGCTGCCGGAGGAAAATGAAAAACTGTCGGAAAAGTGTTTGACAGACGGATAATCCGGGCATATAATGGATGCAGATTTGAAGGAAGAGGTGAAAAGATGAAGAAATAATCTGTTTTTTTGAACGTATGAAACAGTAAGTATATCACCCGTCAGGGGATATTTGTTTTATGCTGCCGGAAACAGGTGAAGTCTTCACAGCCTCTCTTTTTTTATGGAAAAACCGGAAAGTATTGTTTTCTGTCTGCAGCGGCAGAGCGGATACTTATAAGAATCATACAGAGAATACGTAAAGTGAGGAAGTTTACAGCTGTACCCTGTCTCTGACAGCACATGAGAGGAGGAATGTGTATGTCACAGATCCGTGTAAACAACCTCACTTTTTCTTATGAGGGAAGTCCGGACACAGTTTTTGAAAACGTATCATTTTCAGTAGATACCAGCTGGAAACTGGGATTTGCAGGCAGAAACGGAAAGGGGAAGACGACATTTCTGCGGCTGCTGATGGGAGAGCTTCCGTACAGCGGCACCATTGCCTGCAGTACGAGATTCGACTATTTCCCTTACCGGATGGGGGCGGAAGAGATGGAATGTTCCGGGGCGGAACTGGCAGAACGGTGGAAACCGGGATGCGAGCAGTGGCGCATTCTGTGTGAACTGGATCGGCTGGGCCTGGATGCGGAGGCGCTCTACCGGCCTTTTGAAACGCTGAGCTTTGGAGAGCGGACGAAGATTATGCTGGCAGTACTTTTTTCCGGAGAAAATGATTTCCTGCTGATTGATGAGCCGACCAATCATCTGGATCAGGAGGCGAGAGAAAGTGTGAAGGCTTACCTGGCGGGAAAGAAAGGGTTCATTCTGGTTTCTCATGAGCGGGACCTGCTGGATGCCTGTGTGGATCATATGCTGGTTCTGAACCGCCGGAGTATTGAATTGCAGAGCGGCAATTTCTCCAGCTGGGAGGAAAACAAAAGAAGAAAGGACGACTTTGCCAGAAGGGAAAATGAAAAACATCTGAAAGAAATCGGGAAATTGAAAAAAGCGGCGGAGAAGACAACGAGATGGGCGGAGAAAAACGAGGGGGCGAAGATCGGATTTGATCCGGTTAAAGAGCATGACCGGTCCATTGCAACCCGGTCTTATATCGGAGCAAAGACAAAAAAGATGAACAGCAGGGTCCGTCAGATGCAGGGGCGTATACAGCGGGAGATCCGGGAAAAGGAAGGCCTGCTGCAGGATATCGAGTCGGTGGAAGATCTGAAGATTATGCCTCTGGAACATTATAAAAAGACGTTGGTATGGGCAGAGCAGCTGTCGCTCAGATATGAGGGGGCAGAAGAATGTATGTTTGAAAATCTGAGTTTTGAACTCTGCCAGGGAAAACGGCTCTTTCTGAGAGGCCACAACGGATGCGGCAAGTCCAGTCTTCTGAAAATGATCCTTCGCCGGGCCGGATGTGAGAACGGGGAAAATGGGACGGGAAGCGGTCTCTGTGTGGAAAGCGGCAGTCTGTATACTGCGCCGGGGCTGGTGGTTTCCTATGTGAGCCAGGATACGTCTTTTCTGAGAGGGAGTATTTTTGATTTCTGCCGGGAAAAGGATCTGGATGAAAGTCTGTTCTGTGCTGTCCTTCGGAAACTTGACGTGGACAGAAACCAGTTCGGCAAAAACATGGAGGAATATTCGGAAGGGCAGAAAAAGAAAGTCCTGATCGCGGCAGGACTGCTGAGGCCTGCCCACCTGTATATCTGGGATGAGCCGCTGAATTATATTGATATTTTCTCCCGGATGCAGATCGAGCAGCTCCTGCTGCGCTGCCGGCCGACTATGCTGGCAGTTGATCATGACATCCGGTTTCGGGAAAAAGTGGCAACGGATTTTGTGGATATCGGGGAGCCCTAAAGAAGCGTTTCCTGAATATTCTGGCGGATTTTTTCAGTAAGAACCGCATACTGTATCAGCTCTTCGTCATCCAAGCCTGAAAAGCGTACCTGGTCGAAATCATTCTGTACGGTCTGGAGATCCTGGAGAACGGGTCCTGAATCGGGCAGGAAAACAATATCCAGAATCTTTCCGGAAGAGCGGGAAGACGATCCTGATTTTGCCTTTTTTTCTGCCGGCCGTTCGGCGGCCTTGATCAGTTTCTTTGCTTCCAGTTTCTGGAGCATAAGCGTCAGGGCGCGCAGGGTCATGCCGGTGAAGTCTGCCAGATCTTTCTTTGTACGGATCTGGCGGGCATGATCCAGAAACATCAGCATCCGGATTTCATCCAGAGAAAGGCCGTGTTTCAGGGCGGCAATTTCCAGATACCGGTCCAGCAGTTTGCGGCTGCGGTAAAAGGAAGCCAGAATCCCTTCCCCTGTTACGGCCTCCGGACAGATACTTGTCCGTTCTCTTCCGAGTTTTGTGGCTCCGGGAAGTATGGCGGGAGGAACTGTGCCGTCTTTCGCGGCGTCGATCAGGAAACGGTAAACCTGAAAACGGTTCTTTTCATAGTCTTTTTCATCCAGCACGTGTTTGTAGAAGCGGTTATAGTATTCGAAAACCGTAAGCTTCATGCGGACGGAGTTTACGATTGTGGCGCTCTGCGATACGAGGGATCCTTTTGTTTTTACATAGTAATAGACAGGCGCTTTCAGTGCATAGAAGGTTTCCGCATGCAGGATATATTCCAGATTGAAAAGAAAATCTTCGCACCAGTCCAGTTCGGTATTCATTCTCAGATGATGTTTTTCTATAATATCCCTTCGGTATAATTTATTCCAGATAACGCCATAATAAAAATCAGCCGGATTTTTCATCATATGACCTGCAAATTCTTCCCGGGACAGAACAGAGCTGTCATCAATATCCCCTTTATGGGAAACACGTCCGCCGACAACCCGGTAAAAATCTGCAATTACCATGTCGCACTGTGTATCTTCCATTGCCCGGACGAAAAGCTTTGTCGCGTCCGGAGTGATCCAGTCGTCGCTGTCCAGAAACTGAAGATAAGTTCCACGGGCCTGGCTGATTGCAGCATTTCTTGTGTCGGATACTCCGGTATTAGGTTTATGTATAACCCGGACCCGGGAATCAGAAGCTGCATAGGCGTCGCAGATGCTGCCGGAGCGGTCTGTGCTTCCGTCATCTGCGAGCAGAACTTCAAAGTCCGGATACTCCTGTCCGAGAATACTGTCCACACAGCGGGACAGGCAGGATTCTGCATTATA
Source organism: uncultured Ruminococcus sp. (assembly GCA_900553885.1). Lineage (GTDB taxonomy): Bacteria > Bacillota > Clostridia > Lachnospirales > Lachnospiraceae > Mediterraneibacter. The sequence continues at coordinate 34,077 of USFD01000025.1, read as the reverse complement.
AACGGGTACGATAATGCTGACAGTTGGATTCATAAAACAGCCTCCTGAATTAAATAACTCGATTTTGGGCGCCTGGCCGATGCAGGCGTCCATTCTGATCATTATATCACGGAATCTTCATTTTCAGGAAAAATAAATAGCAGATAGGTCTGAGGACGGTATCTCAGAAGCAGGAAAAAATCCGGAATAACGGCCCGGAAACCGGATTTGAAAATTTATTTTCCAAAATTAGCACTCGAGCCTTGACTTGGCTAACAATTCTTGCTATATTACTGGTAGAACACGGAATTACACGTGGCGAAAAGGAGGGAGAGCCATGAATATAAATAAATTTACACAGAAATCACTGCAGGCGGTTCAGGACTGTGAAAAGGTTGCTGCCGATAACGGGAACCAGGAACTGGCGCAGGAGCATCTGCTCTATGCATTGCTGACACAGGACGACAGCCTGATTTTAAAATTGCTTGAAAAAATGAGTATCCAGGGCCGGCTCTTTATTGACAGAGTTGAGCAGGCCATCGGTAAGCGGCCGAAAGTCCAGGGCGGTCAGGCTTATGTAGGACAGGATCTCAATAATGTCCTCATTCATGCAGAGGATGAGGCGAAACAGATGGGAGACGAATATGTGTCTGTCGAGCATCTGTTTCTTGCCCTGTTAAAATATGCAAGTAAAGATATGAAACAGCTTTTCCGGGAGTTCGGTATCAGCCGGGAGGGATTTTTACACGCCCTTTCCACAGTGAGAGGAAACCAGCGGGTGACAAGCGACAATCCGGAAGCGACTTATGATACATTGAATAAATATGGCCAGGATCTTGTAGAAAGAGCAAGAGAGCAGAAGCTGGATCCGGTAATCGGAAGAGATGAAGAGATCCGCAATGTGATCCGGATTCTTTCCCGTAAAACAAAGAATAACCCGGTGCTGATCGGAGAACCGGGCGTTGGTAAAACGGCAGTTGTAGAAGGGCTTGCCCAGAGAATTGTCAGCGGGGATGTGCCGGAAGGCCTGAAGGAAAAGACGATTTTCTCCCTTGATATGGGCGCGCTTGTAGCAGGAGCAAAATACCGCGGAGAGTTTGAGGAACGTCTGAAGGCGGTCCTTGAAGAAGTGAAGAACAGCGACGGCAAGATTATCCTGTTTATTGATGAGCTGCACACAATCGTAGGCGCCGGAAAAACGGACGGCGCAATGGACGCCGGAAATATGCTCAAGCCTATGCTTGCCAGAGGCGAGCTGCACTGCATCGGTGCGACCACGCTGGACGAGTACCGCCAGTATATTGAGAAGGATGCGGCTCTGGAACGTCGTTTCCAGCCGGTTATGGTAGATGAGCCGACAGTGGAGGATACGATTTCCATTCTTCGTGGCCTGAAAGAGCGGTACGAGGTTTTCCATGGAGTTAAGATTACAGACAGTGCGCTTGTAGCGGCGGCGACGTTGTCCCACCGGTACATTTCAGACCGTTTCCTTCCGGATAAAGCGATTGATCTGGTGGATGAGGCCTGCGCTCTGATTAAGACCGAACTGGATTCCATGCCTACCGAGCTGGATGAACTGCGTCGGCGTGTCATGCAGCTGGAGATTGAGGAAGAGGCGCTGAAGAAAGAGGAAGACCGGCTCAGCCGGGAACGTCTGGAACATCTGCAGCAGGAACTTGCAGAACTGAAGAACGAATACGCAAACAAGAAAGTTCAGTGGGAGAATGAGAAGACTTCCGTAGAACGCGTTCAGAAGATCCGGGAAGAGATTGAGCAGGTTAACCGGGATATTCAGAAGGCGCAGAGGGAGTACGATCTGAATAAAGCGGCAGAACTTCAGTACGGACGCCTGCCTCAGCTTCAGAAACAGCTGGAAGAGGAAGAAGAGAAGGTAAAAGAAAAAGACCTGTCTCTTGTTCATGAAGCCGTAACGGATGAGGAGATCGCCCGGATTATTTCCCGGTGGACCGGAATTCCGGTGGCGAAACTGAATGAAAGCGAGAGAAATAAAACCCTTCATCTGGCGGAAGAACTGCACAAACGTGTAATCGGCCAGGACGAGGGTGTAGAGCTTGTGACGGAGGCAATTATCCGATCCAAGGCAGGAATTAAAGATCCGACCAAACCAATTGGATCCTTCCTGTTCCTGGGACCTACCGGAGTAGGAAAAACCGAGCTTGCCAAGGCTCTTGCCGCCAGCCTGTTTGATGACGAAAATAATATGGTGCGTATCGATATGAGCGAGTACATGGAGAAATACTCCGTGTCCAGACTGATCGGAGCACCTCCGGGATATGTAGGATATGACGAAGGCGGACAGCTTACGGAGGCAGTAAGGAGAAAACCCTATTCGGTTGTACTCTTCGATGAGATCGAGAAAGCCCATCCGGATGTATTCAATGTTCTCCTTCAGGTGCTGGACGACGGAAGAATTACAGATTCTCAGGGCCGTACCGTTGACTTTAAGAATACGATCCTTATTATGACTTCCAATATCGGAGCCAGCTACCTGCTGGAAGGAATCAAGGACGACGGCACAATTGACAGCAAATGCCAGGAGATGGCAATGAATGATCTGAAGGCTCACTTCAGACCGGAATTTCTGAACCGTCTGGATGAAATTATTATGTTCCGGCCATTGACGAAAGAGAATATTCGTGCCATTATTGATCTGTTGGCAGCGGATGTGAACAAACGTCTCGTGGAGAAGGAACTGCGGATCGAGCTGACCGAGAAGGCCAAAGACCTGATTGTGGAAGGCGGTTATGATCCTATGTACGGCGCAAGACCTCTGAAGAGGTATCTGCAGAAAAATGTGGAAACCCTTGCGGCGAGACTGATCCTGGCCGGCAATGTGGGCCGGGGCGATACGATCCTGATCGATGCTGTCGACGGTAAACTGAAGGCAGACATTAAAGGACAGGTTGTCCATGTGGAAACGGAAAAGTAACGGGATTCGCGGACAGACTGTGCCGGGAGAACCGGGAAAAGGAAAGGAAGATATTCCGCATGACGCCCATTATCTTTCACATTGATGTAAATTCGGCTTACTTAAGCTGGACAGCGGTAGAAAAACTGAAAAAAGGAGCGGCAGTAGATCTGCGCCGGATACCGGCCATTATAGGCGGCGACCAGAAGTCCCGCCATGGAGTGGTGCTGGCCAAATCCCCCGCCGCAAAACGATATGGCATCCGCACAGGGGAACCTGTTGCGAATGCCTTTCGTAAATGTCCGGGTCTTGTGATGGAACCGCCGGATCATAAGATGTACCGGGAAAAGAGCCGGATGCTGATGGAATATCTGCGCACCTTCACTTCTGAAATTGAGCAGGTAAGCGTGGATGAATGCTATATGGATTTTACCTCCATTGCATCCCGGTATCACTCTCCGGTGGACGGCGCCCTTGAGATCAAGGACGGGATAAAGAACCGGTTTGGATTTACGGTAAATATCGGAATATCGACCAATAAGCTTCTGGCAAAGATGGCTTCGGATTTTGAGAAGCCGGACCGGATACATACGCTGTTCCCGGAGGAGATCCGGGAGAAAATGTGGCCGCTTCCCATTGGAGAACTGTATATGGCGGGCCGCTCCAGTGTGGAGACCCTGAAAAAGCTGGAGATCAATACGATAGGAGATCTGGCTCAGGCAGATCTGAATCTGATTACCCTGCATCTGAAGAGTCATGGGAAAATGCTGTGGGAGTTCGCCAACGGGATCGGAACCGCTGTAGTACAGTCTGAGCCGGAACAGGCAAAGGGAATCGGAAATTCAACCACGCTTTCTGAAGATGCGGTTTCTGAAACGGAGGTCAGAGCAGTATTCCGGGAGCTTGCGGCAAGCGTGGGGAGCCGGCTTAAGAAGGCCGGACAGAAGGCCGGGATGGTCAGCATGGAGATCAAATATTATGATTTCCGTACCATTTCTCATCAGAAGCAGCTTGAAAAACCGACCAATGATCCGCGCATACTTTACGAAGCGGCATGCGCGCTGTTTCTGGAGGTATGGACCGGCCAGCCGGTGCGGCTGCTGGGAATAAGAACCTCCAAGCTGGCGGACGAATCGGAGCCGGAGCAGCTGACAATTTTCGATATTGCGCCTCCCGAAGAACCGGATGAAAAACACAGAAAGCTGAAGAAAGCTCTGGATGAGCTGAACGCCCGGTATGGGCAGGGAGCAGTGGTGAAAGCGAGTCTGATGAAAAAATCAGAGAAAAAGGAATTATAAAAGAACCCGGCAGGATTGTGCATCAGCAGAGCAGAATCCTGCCGGGTTCTTGTGTTATATGCGCGGGATGATTAAAATGTCAGACATGACTCCGGAAAACGCCGATGCCAAGGCCGCCTGTTCCGATATGGGTTCCGATGCTCATGGTCAGCGGGGAATAAATCAGCTCCATATCCGGAAAGTTCTTCTGCATCTCGGAACGGAAGGATTCCAGCGCATCTTCATCCATTGGCGTATTTGCAAGCCCTACTTTCAGAACGCCCTGTTCCTTCAGATGCGAAAACCGGGAAGAGATGTCATCTTTTACCGCCTGAAGCATGGTGCGGAAGGCAGACTTCATGCCTCTGGTTTTGGCGTGGGAATCCAGTTTGCCGCCCTGTATGGTGAGAACCGGCTTCAGCCGTAGAACCGTACCGATTGCCGCCGCAGCAGGGGTGATCCGCCCGCCCTTTTTCAGGTACTCCAGCGTGTCTACTGCAATATAGATGCTGGCATCCAGGGCTTCTTTTTCCAGGATATTCCGGATCTCTTCCGCTGTTTTCCCTTCCTCTGCCAGAGCTCTGGCATCATAAACCGACTGAAGCTGGGTTACGGAGATGCGGTGATTGTTTATAATAAATACCCGCCCTTTGTACGGCTCGTCATCTGAGAGCATAACAGCGGTCTGGCAGGTGTTGCTCAGTCCGGATGACATGGGGATAAAAACAACCTGGTCATAGTCTTTTAAAAGGTCGTCCCACATGTCCGTGACGTCGCCGGGGGAAGGCTGAGATGTGGTAATTTCTGCCCCTGAGGCCTGCTTTTTATAAAACTCGTCTGCGGTAATGTCTACGCCTTCGAAGTAAGTGTGCCCATCGATAATTACAGGCATGGGAAGAACGTGGATATTACGTTTTCTGCCTTCCTCCGGCATAATACCGCAGTTGCTGTCCGTCATAATTGCAATTCCAGACATAGTGATCCCCCTTTGCTTGAACGTTATTTTAACAGGTGTTAAAATTATAGCAAAACAGTATCGGAATAACAATGAACAAAAACTGTAAAATGTAAGTTATTTATACAGAAAAATAAAAGGTGTAAGGAAATGGAAGATAAACGGATTACGAAAACAAAGCGCAGTCTGAAGGCAGCTATGATTGAGATACTTTCAAAAGAGGATTTTGAGCACATTTCCATTACAGAACTGTGCAGGCAGGCCGAGATCAGCAGAATTACGTTCTATTCCCATTATAGTGACAAATATGCGCTTCTGGATGAAATATTTGACGATATGCTGCGGATCGGGACAGAGGATTACTATCGCAGACAGAAAGAAAACAATCCATCCGGAAGGCTTGCGGCAGGATATGTGAATATGCTGGACAGCATTCTGGAGCTTTACTATGACCGGTTTGATTTTTTTCAGCATGCAAATCCGGAGAAAAATCCTTATCTGGCCTCCCGCATGTACAGCATTATTCTTGATGCGGTGGAGATGCACACGCTTCATGTAAAAAAGAGGCTCCGGCTGAAATATTCACCCAAAAAGATCGCAGGGTTTGTGTGTTTTGGAATGCTGGGGTTCGTGAATGAGGCGCACAAAGACAATACCCCTCTGGCGCAGATCCGGCAGGAAGCGGGAGAACTTCTGAATGACCTGCTGCATTCCGGTGTGCTCACGGATGAGGAGGGGCAGAACTGACCGGAATAATTCCACGGACAAAAGGCAACTGCGGCAGAGAAAAAAGTCCGGAGAAGTCCGTAGCAATGAAGGCAAAAAGAAAAAGCCGGACAGAAAAGTCCGGAAAATAAAAATAAAATGGAAGCAACGGGGCTCGAACCCGTGACCTCTCGCGTGTGAGGCGAACGCTCATCCCAGCTGAGCTATGCTTCCATACAGATTATTATAGCACTCCGGGAGGGAAATTCAATATTCATTTTTTATAATGCTGCATAACTCCTTTACATTTAGAAAGGATTCTTTTGTTCCCTGATTCTGAAATAGCGGGACTCCGTAAACCAACAGCGGAAACCTGAATTTATACGGAAAAACAAAAATCCCGTAATCACATGGATTACGGGATTGATGCGGAAGAAGAGACTTGAACTCTCAAAAATTTCGCTATAAATCCCGTATTTACAATGATTAATGTGTTCCGTGTTGCATTTCGTGTTGCATCTTTTCGAAATATTTCAGTGCTTTATTCTCCATTTTTTTCTGAACTTCAGGAAGAGCGTGCCGGTATACTTCTTTCAGGACTGAATCATTTCCCCACCCGCCCGACTGCATGATATAGGCATCCGGAATGCCAAGGGCGTGCTGGATCGAGGCGTTATAGTGCCGCAGATCATGAAAACGGAAGTGGGGGAGCCCGGCGTGCTTCAGGACTGTTTTGAATCGGTTTGTAATGTCGTTCGGTGTCAGACCTACAGTATTACCGGGAAGTGCCCGGAATTTGTCTGCTGCAAAGCCAGGCACAGTCACATACCTGTCACCAGCATATGACTTCGGAGCCTTCACAACCCATTCTGATTTCTCGTTGAGCACCATTGTACGAGAAATGTGAAATGTATTTCCAGTTAAATCAGTCTCTTTGTTGAGTGCACAGATCTCTCCGCGTCGCATAGCCCCGAATGCGGCAAGCAGAACAGGAACTTCCATGATTGTGCCGGATATTTCCTGCAGAAGCTGTTTTATTTCTTTCTCTGTCGGCACATAGATATCTGCTCGCAGTTTCTTTGGTAGGACAATCTGGAGGCGGATATCAGGACAATATCGGTTCATTACAGCTGTAATCAATCCGTTCATGTCCCGGACTGATTTAGGCGACAATTTGAGGGCTGCGGCATTGATTTCGGCCTGTATGATGTCCTGGGAGATTTCACGCATCCGGTAGTTTTCAAGTGGCTTCATGCAGTTTTGCTGCATACTTCGGTATTTGCGTATGCTGGCAGGAGATAAGATCTGACTGCGTTCGTCTATGTATCTATCAAGTGCCTCACCAAAGGTAAGGCGTGACGCAGGCAGGCTTCTCTTTTCCCGTGTCGCTGCAAACTGGGCTGCCATTGCTTCGGCGGTCCGTTTCCCGGATCGACTGGGATCGTCGCAGGTAAATGATTCATAAACACGTTTTTCTTTTTGTTTTCCCGTCTTCGGATCAATGACTGGTCGGCCATTCTTATCAAAGACGGGCTCGTTATGGCTGAAAACCAGACACCGCCACGAGCCGGAGGGAAGCTTCCTTGCTGTTGGCATGGTTATCATCTCCTTTATGGTATAAAAATAACAGCCAGCGTGAACTTGTGTTCCGCTTGCATGGCTGCCACGAAGATGATACAATATATTTGCGGAATAATTATACCATCAATCGTGGAGGAAAATCGCTCTGGTGTTGGCGCACCGGGGCGGTTTTTTATTTTCCGTTCTTAAATACAGATTTTATAATACGTATTACGATAGACGTAAAAGAAAATCCGTACAATATACCTGAAATAAGACGTTTAATGTTATTTGATTTGTATGTGGTGGTATATTGTAGCCCGCCATCTACAATAAGGGGGGCCATAAATACCGCTATCCAATACCTGAAAGTGTGGAACGGCGCTAAAATAAAAGCTGTAATATGCCCAATAGCTATGCCTGTACATCTTGCGCATAATGGAAACTGATATCCTTTAAAGAAGAAGCTCCGGTCTGGCATTTGATGACAGCTACAGTACTTTTTGCACCATTCCATAGAGTATATCCAGAGTTTATCTTTTTTTGTCATACTTTAAATTTATTTCCACAGTTCGGACAAACCCAGTAATTTACGGAGTTAACCTGTTTCCCTTTTCCACAAGCTCCACATAATAGTCCGAGTGGGCCTAATAATAATCCTCCGCATAATCCTTTTCCAACAGAAAAATCTTTTCCGCTGGTTTTTGTCTCGGTGATGACTTGACAATTGTCACATCCACATTTTGGGCATTTCATGTTTTTTTCCTCTCTTTCCTTTGTATGTATTTTAAGAAAACACCACATTTATATAATCTCTTCCGAGGTTATACCTTTTCCATGACTGCCAGATTCGGGATGAAGTAAATCACATAATTATCTACTTCTGTATATACTCCGTATTTATCCCGGTAGCAGTCAATGCATTCCTGTAAATATTCTTCTGTTACATCTAACAGATCTGCGATTTCATGTCTGTTCTGGCATCCGGCACGGAATGCTGTTATTATGCCGGTTAGCCCGATCAGTTTGTTGTATCCCCACAGACGAGCCTGACGCTCCTGCTTACGGTTTCCCGAGTCGGACATATCAAGTATATTTCCTACAGATGTATAATGGTGTCCGAGCTCTTCTGCAAGGACGCAGGTCTTTTCAACGATATTCATATCTTTTCTAAGATAGATATTGTTTCCCTTTATGCGCCCATCGTATGTGCGGAAAGGACGCTCTTTTATTCTGAGTCCCTCAGTATTGGCATCATTCAATAAAACATCATATTTCATTGTCAACACCTCCGGTCTGATTGTAACATATAAAATGTCCAATAAAACGGACTCAATTTAGCATATCCTCATCTTCCTGACGCTCTTCGTCTGTGAACTCACCTTTTGACTGGTGGGCGGCGTTGACTTCTAGATGGGAGGGCATCTCTACAATATTATCTGGCGCTTGTTCTGCCAGAGCTTTTGAGCGTTTATATTCCTCTTCAAGGGTGAAGTCCACCATCTTCCTTCCGTGATCGTCGAGATCACGGTATTTTTTTATATATTCGTATTCCGCAAGGGATATATCATTGCTTATCCTTTTGAAAGCATAAACATCTGAAAGTAAGGCGGCACAATCAATTTGATAAATCCGGCACAGCTTTACAAAGGTATCAATATCGGGTTCGGTCCGCCCCTTTTCCCAGTTACTTATTGTATTTGCTTTAATTCCTAATTGGTCTGCAACCTCTTGTTGTTTTAATCCTTTGTTGTTTCGCGCTTCTTTTAATCTTTCGACTAATAACTCGTTCATAATCCACCTCCTTGTAATAAGTAAAATACCATAAAATTTAGATTTTGTAAATAAAAAATCAAGAAACGCGATAAAAATATCTTGACAAATCAAGAAATGTGAATTATTATGTAATCAACATCACAAAACTTGATATTTGGAGGTGAGAACATTGGATATTGGTGTGATGATAAAAGAATATCTTGAGGAAAGAGGTATTACACAGGCTTTTCTCAGCAGAAAGACAGGGATAGATACAGCAAAACTGAATCTTGCATTAAATGGAGGAAGAAGAATATCTCTGGATGAGTATGCGCGGATTTGTTATGCACTCGAAGTAAATACAGACAAGTTTCTTAAACCAAGAGCGCCGGATGAGAAAGGAGAAAAATAGTGAGAGACAACCAAAAAAAGCACAATGGCAAATCCTCACCAAACGAAGAACATATCCGTTGTGCTAAATGCGGCAGAAAAATACTAAAGACAGATAATTACTGCATGTACTGCGGAACGCCTACGAAAACAAAGTCTTTTTAGCGGTTTCGCTTATGACATCAATGAGAAGCTGACGAAGAGAGTCTTTTATAATTTGTCCGGCATTTGCAATTCCTTTGCGATATTTTGCTATGGCAATAGGAGTCGTAGGTGTATCAACAATTAAATCCGGGATGGCACTTTTAATCAGTTCTTTAGAAGAACTATCTAATTCATCATCCAGAGAAAGAAGCTCTACAGCATTATCCAGTATTTTTTGTGTCCACGGATACGGGGTGCCACAGTTGTGACAGTAGTAAGGTTTTTCGTAATCCCTATGTCCGAGATAAACAACACCTTCAACATAATAAGAACCGCGTATAGGTGTTTTGCATTGTGGACAAATGGAGTACGTTTGGTTTCCACATTTGGAACAGAATGTTTCAGCATTGGATTTACTGGGAGATACTACATGACCATTTAGGCAAATTGTAGCATTACGATATGGCATTGTATTACCACCTTTCTTTTAGACTATTGAAGCTTCTAATGGAATGGTAGACCACAACATATAGAAAGTCAAGAAAAATATTGTGAAAAACGCAATATAAAGTGCAAAACATATGTTTATCCACAAAATATTGTGGATAATGTGGATAGTGTGGATAACTTTTCCCGACAAGTCACTTGATTATTTGTTTCAGACAGATGAAAAGGAAGAGGTGTCATAGTGGAATTTACAACAAAAGAACTCGCTGTACTTAATCAAATGATATCTATAGCACTCTTATCAGGCGAGATTGAGTTTTCCAAAGAAGCGAAGTCGGTTCATCAGAAAATATCAAAAGAGATTCTACAGCGAGAAGTAAAAAAGTGATTAGTGTAACAGGCAATCAACTGGTAATTATCGTAACAAGTAAACTGTGATTCAACGGGGAGGTGAAATAGGATGCCGAGATCAATGGTAAGAAACATTCCGGAAGAGCAGAACTGCATTTTCCGCGGTAGCATCAAGAATTTGATGGAAGTCAGACGGACGACTGTTCCGGAAGTAGCCAGAAAAGCCGGTATGAAGGAAAGTACATTGTACGCAAAGATTCGGGATCCGGCAAAGTTTACTCTGCGGGAATTGAGAGGACTGTATAAGGCTCTGCAGATTCCGGACGAGGAGAAGGAGCGACTTGGCAGGGAGGCAATGTAAGAATGCAATGAAGCATTGCGAAAGGAGGGAAGAACATGCAGGAAATAACATTAGAGCCGGCAGAGATCAAGCTGATTGATTCCAGAAGGACAAGCCTGATTCCTGCGGCTGCACTGAAGTCAGTTGATCCGGCACCGATCCGCAGGGAGAGAGACAAGGCGGCCAGAGGTCTGGTCGGAGTCACTGCAGCGTCGCTGCTGTTAAATGCAGTCCAGGCAGTGATTATCTACATACTACAGGCGGGGCCGATCTGGTGAAGGAGGTGAGAAGGATGAAAAAGTATACATTGACAGAACAGGATATCAAGGTTCTGATCGGCGTTGCCGGGGATGCGGTTTGCGAGGATCGAAAGCTCCCTGCGGAATATGATTTCCTGATTATGAATATATCAGCAAAAATCGCAAAGAAGCTTTTAGGGCATTTATCCGGCGAGAATAAATTCCGGGAGGAATTGATCGAATTTACGGAAGAACGTTTCGGAATCATCAAAAACCAGGATCAGAAGACGGATTTTGAAAAGTGGTACGAACGGATCAAAAGCTCGGTGGACGAATACAGAAGTATTGCAGAGCGTACAGCGTTGATAATGGGATATTTTTCCGGAATGCCGGAGGATACAACTTTTACAGCGGATCAGATCTGTCAGATATTTGAGCTTAGATATCCGGAAAAAGAATGAGCGCCCACATGAGCCGGCAAGCTCGGGCGCCCTGGTAAATATCCAATTTAATTTTAGACGGAAAAGAGGGATTTGTAAAGAGATGAAAACAGTGAAGATAACGACTGACAACAAAATTTCTGTCATTGATGTGAATTTCAATGATTTCAGGGACATTCAGCGCGCGATCGGAGGGCATTTCGAGACGGTCCACACGCAGCTCATGGCGGACTATTTCAAGGATCCATCCGTGATCATGCTGGTTGACGAGGAAGGGATTATAAAAGGGCTTCCGCTGAATTTGGTGGGATCCGCACTGTATGGAACTGTAAAACACGGGAATCCCATTGTTGGCGATTTGATTTTCGGGATTGCTGCAGGAGATGATATCGTCGCACCGGATGATCCGGAGGCGCTGAAGGACAGGCTATTACATACGTTTATAGGGTTACAGGAGGAATAGAGGATGGCGAAAACAAGTTATGAGATCAAAGAAAACATCCTTACTCTTCCGAAAAAGAATGGAACGGACGTATATCACACTGAGCTGAACCGGATCAGCTGGTTCGGGAAAGAACCGAAGCTGGATATCCGGGGCTGGTCAGATGACCATGAAAAAATGACAAAAGGAATCAGCCTTACAGAGGATGAATTCATAGAAATTGCCCGTGCAGGGCTTGAAAAATTAGGAGGTAAATGATTATGGCACAGATCACGGTAATTTATAAGGATTTCGAGGAAATGAAAGCAGTAGCGAGAGAGCTTCTGAAGGATGAACTGAATGGAAAACAGGGCGGTGAGGAAAAATCAATTCCTTACGGCAAGCAGATCGCCCCGCATTTTCCGAATGCGAACGTGGGACAGGCACCGGCAGCACAGGCACCTGCCGCATCCACACCGGCAGCGCCTGCGGCTCCGGTCCAGAATGCTCCGGCAGTTCCCACTACGGCGCCGAGCTACACAAGGGATGACCTGTCCCGGGCGGCCATGACGTTGATGGACAAGGGCATGCAGATGCAGCTTCAGCAGCTGATCCAGAGCTATGGGGTAAATTCCCTGGTTGAGCTTCCGCAGGATCAGTATGGAAACTTTGCAACAGCACTTCGGGGAATGGGGGCACAGATCTGATGAAACATGAAGAAAGAGCACACGCCCTTTTGAGCGCCTCCGGGGCTCACAGGTGGCTGTTATGCACTCCCAGCGCGAAACTGGAAGAGCAGTTTCCGGACACAGGATCAGAAGCGGCGGAGGAGGGAACATTGGCGCATGAGCTGGCGGAATTGAAGGTGAAGAATTATTTTAATCCGGGAGAGATTTCGAAAAGAAAGCTTACTTTTGCCATTAAAAAACTGAAAGAAAATGAGCTGTGGCAGGATGAAATGCTGACCCATACAGATACATATTTAGGTTACATCAAGGATGTGTCGGTGAAACTCCCTTCCCAGCCCTCTGTAGAGATCGAGAAACATCTGGACTTAAGCGCCTACATTCCGGGGGGATTCGGAACTGCAGATTTTATTATGCTTCAGGGGGAAGACCTCTATGTTATGGATTTCAAATACGGAAAAGGCGTGCCCGTATCCGCGGAGGAAAATCCGCAGATGATGCTTTATGCGCTGGGTGCATTTGAAGCCTATAAAATCCTCTATTCCATCAAGCGGATTCATCTGGCCATTATTCAGCCGCGTCTGGACAGCATTTCTGAATGGGACTGTTCCCTGGACGAACTGCTTAAGTTCGGCGTTTATGTAACGGAGCGGGCGGAGCTTGCGATCGAAGGGGAAGGGGACTTCTGTCCGGGAGAAAAGCAGTGCCGATTCTGCAGGGCAAAACAGCAGTGCCGCGCACGGGCTGATTATAACGTGCAGATGGCATTCAGCCCGGATAAGGGCAAACTTCCTCCGCTGATCAGCAGCGAAGAAGCAGGATTATACCTTATGCAGGGAGAAGACGTAGAAAAGTGGCTGAAAGACCTGAAAGAGTGGGCATTGGCCGAGTGCCTTTCCGGAAAGAGTGTGCCTGGATGGAAAGCTGTGGAAGGACGTGGATCCCGTGACTGGACGGATATGGACGCCGCATTTGAAAAGCTGACGAAAGCCGGAATTACAGAAGAAGCCATGCTGTGGGAAAAGAAGCCTCTGACACTCGCCCAGGTAGAAAAGCTGGTAGGAAAGAAAGACTTCCAGGACGCAGTCGGGGAATTCGTTGTAAAGCATCCGGGAAAACCGGCTCTGGTAAAGGAATCCGATAGAAGAGAAGCAATTACAAACAAAGTGACAGCCGCAGAGGCATTTAAGGAGGAAAAATAACATGAGTTTTGGAGATATTACAAACGTAACTACTGGAGAAGCAAGATTATCATATGTACATCTGTTTAAGCCGTATGCCCATCAGGCGGGAGCGGAAGAAAAGTTCAGCTGCACAATCCTTGTTCCGAAGTCTGATACAGCGACAAAAGCCCGGATTGACGCCGCTATTGAAGCGGCAAAACAGAAGGGAATATCCGGGAAATGGAATGGCGTGTGTCCGCCGATCGTTCCAACTCCCGTGCATGACGGGGATGGAACAAGGCCTTCTGATGGAATGCCTTTTGGCCCGGAGTGTAAAGGCCACTGGGTGTTTACGGCCAACACAGGTACAGACTATCCGCCGGAGGTTGTAGACCAGAACGGGAATCCCATGATTAACCAGTCCGAGATGTATAGCGGTGTGTATGCTTTGGTCAACGTAGAATTCTTCCCGTACATGTTCGGCGGGAAAAAGGGGATTGGGTGCAGTCTCGGCCCGGTAAAGAAAGTGAGGGACGGGGAGCCCCTTGGAGGAAGTGCTCCGACAGCGGCACAGGCGTTTGGAGCTCCGCAGCCGGCACCGGCACAGGGGGCAGCGCCTCAGTGGAATCCGAATACGCCTGCGGGGAATATCAACCCGATTACAGGTCTTCCAATGTAAAAAAATGAGGAGGGGGCATCCCCTCCTCAACATGGATAGGGAGGTTGAAAAATGCGTCATTTAAGCATTGACATAGAAACAAGAAGCAGCGCGGACATTAGCAAAACGGGTCTTTACCGATATGCGCAGGACAAAGATTTCGGGATTCTTCTGTTTGCTTATAAGCTGGACGAGGATCCTGTTAAGATTGTAGATCTGGAAATGGGGGAGAAAATACCGGATCAGATTTTAAAATGCATGTCAGACCCATCTGTCACAAAACATGCGTATAATGCGGCTTTCGAGTGGTACTGCCTGAACCGGGCAGGATACCATACTCCTCTTGCGCAGTGGAAGTGTACTATGATTCACGGTCTGTACTGCGGGTATACCGCCGGACTGGACGCAACCGGAAAAGCGATCGGCCTTCCCCAGGACAAACAGAAGCTGACAACAGGAAAGGCCCTGATCCGGTATTTCTGCGTACCTTGTAAGCCGACAAAGAGTAACGGAGGGCGGACATGGAATCTTCCCCTGCATGCCCCGGAAAAATGGAAGCTTTTTAAAGGGTATTGTGTGCAGGACGTTGTCACAGAAAGCGAGATCCTTAAACGGCTGAGTGCTTTCCCTGTTCCGGAAACAGAGGAGAGGCTCTGGCAGATGGATGTCCGGATGAACGCATTCGGGGTAAGAGTGGACACCGGACTGATCACCGGAGCGCTTATGATAGACGGAATCAGTACACAGGAGCTGACAGACGAGGCCGTAGAGATTACAGGACTTTCCAATCCAAACAGTACGGGGCAGCTCCTTCAGTGGCTGACGGAACAGGGTGTACAGATGGAGAACCTTCAGAAGGCAACCGTTGAAGAAACTCTGACACGGGAGGCGCTTCCAAAAACTGTACGGCGTATTTTAGAGATCCGCCAGCAGCTGGGGAAAACTTCTGTCAGGAAGTATACAGCTATGCAGACGGCGAAGTGTGAGGATGACAGGATCCGGGGGCTGACTCAGTTTTATGGCGCCAATAGAACGGGAAGGTGGGCAGGGCGGCTTGTGCAGTTGCAGAACCTGCCCAGAAACTATCTGAAAACGCTGGATTACGCCAGAAATCTTGTAAAAGCCCAGAACTATGAAGGAGTCCGGCTCTTGTATGGCAATGTGCCGGATACACTTTCCCAGCTGATCCGGACAGCGTTTATCCCGTCGGAAGGACATAAATTTGTGGTGGCGGACTTTTCCGCTATCGAAGCGAGAGTAATTGCCTGGCTGGCGGGTGAACAGTGGGTAAATGAAGTCTTTGCTACTCACGGAAAGATCTATGAGGCCACGGCGTCTCAGATGTTCCATGTGCCGATCGAGAGGATCGTAAAAGGGAACCCGGAATACAGCCTTCGCCAGAAAGGAAAAGTGGCAACACTTGCCCTGGGATACCAGGGAGGTACTTCCGCATTGATCGCAATGGGAGCTTTGAACATGGGGCTTACAGAAGAGGAACTTCCGGATATCGTAACCCGGTGGCGGAATGCAAACCCGCGGATCCGGGATCTGTGGTACGCGGTGGAAGAGACTGCGCTCGCCGCTATGACAACGGCTGAACCACAGGCTATGCGGGGGCTGATCTTCCGTCTGGAGGGAGACCTGCTGTATGGACAATCCTTTTTAACCGTACAGCTGCCAAGCGGACGGAAGCTGTTTTATCCGAAACCTTTTCTGCAGGAGAACAGATTTGGAAAGATGGCGATCCACTATTATACAGTAGGACAGCAGACCCGGAAATGGGAAGTGGATTCTACTTATGGCGGAAAAATGACGGAGAACATTGTTCAGGCAATCGCCAGGGACTGTCTTGCGGAAACGCTCAGGAGAATCAGCCATCTTGGCCTGCAGGTTGTTTTCCATGTGCATGATGAGGTAATCATTGACGCTCCTATGGACGTGACAGTAGATCAGATCTGCAGTCTGATGGCCGATCCGATTTCCTGGGCGCCGGGATTAATCCTGAAGGGCGCCGGATTTGAGAGCAGTTACTATATGAAAGACTAGGAGGACCGATATGCAGTATAACCGAAAATTGATGGTCAGCACGGCAGGAAGCCGGAAGGCAACCTACTGGCCGAAGAGCGAGATCATGTGGTCCGACTTTGCTGAAAAGCTTAAGACCCCGGTACAGAGCCCGGAAACCATGGAACAGTATCTGGCCCTGCCGAAGAACCGGCAGTCTGATCTGAAAGACGTGGGTGGATTTGTAGGCGGCACATTTTTGAACGACCGGAGGAAAAGTGTATATGTCCAGGGCAGGGATCTTCTGACTCTTGATCTGGATAATATCCCGGCAGGACAGACAGAAAATATCCTGAAGCGCGTGTCCGGCCTGGGATGCGCCGCAGTTGTGTACAGCACGCGGAAGCATGTTGGTTATGCACCGCGGCTCCGTGTCATCCTGCCGCTGGATAAGACCGCAACCGCAGATGAGTATGAGCCCGCAGCGAGAAAGGCAGCGGCCCTGATCGGGATGGAATACTGTGATCCGACGACGTTTGACCCCTGCCGGCTGATGTACTGGCCCAGCGTCTGCAGCGACGGCGAGTACATATATGAACTTTACGACAATCCTTTCTGCAGCCTGGACGGACTGCTGGGGATGTACGGGGACTGGAGAAACGTGGAGGAATGGCCGCAGGTGCCCGGGAGTGACGCTATGCAGCGCCGCCGCGTGGCGAAGCAGGAAGATCCGACCGCAAAGAGAGGGATTATCGGAGCTTTCTGCCGGACTTATACGATTTCCCAGGCAATGGAAAAGTTCATTCCCGGGATGTATGAACCAACAGATATCCCTGGAAGATACACCTACACCGGCGGATCTACAACCGGGGGAGCTGTTGTATATGACGGGGATCTGTTTCTGTATTCCCATCACGCTACGGATCCCTGCTCCGGACAGCTGGTCAATGCTTTTGACCTGATCAGGCTGCACAAATACGGAGACCGGGACCAGGAATCGAAAGAAGGCACGCCGGTAAATAAGCTTCCTTCTTATGTGGCCATGACCCGGCTTGCGTCTGAGGACCAGGGAGTTTCCGGACTTCTGGCAAAGGAACGGATCCAGCAGGCGAAGCAGGTTTTCGGGATAGAAAGCGGAACAGCGGACACGGAAGAGGAAGACACAGACTGGGTGCTGAAGCTTACAAGGGACAGTAACGGACGGGTAGAAAAGACAATCAACAATGTAACGCTTGTCCTGGAAAACGATCCTCTTTTAAAAGGGAAGATCGTAACGGACGAGTTTGCTTCCTGCGGAATGACAACAGGGGGCCTGCCCTGGGATCTGCACTGCGGAAAGCGCCGCTGGAAGGACGTGGACTACGCAGGCTATTACCGATATATGGAAACATTCTATGGGCTGACAGGGCGTGAAAAGCTGGATAACGGGCTGCTGATCGTAAGCAGCCAGAATAAGATCAATGATGTAAGAGAATACCTTCAGGGGCTGAAATGGGACGGAAAACGCCGCGTGGATACACTTTTGTGCGATTACCTGGGGGCCGAGGATAACGCTTATACAAGGGCAGTCATGCGAAAATCCCTGTGCGCTGCCGTAGCCCGGGCAGTCGAAGGGGGCGTGAAATATGACTATATGCCGATCTTTACCGGGCCCCAGGGGATCGGGAAGAGTACATTCCTGTCCATTCTGGGGAAAGACTGGTTTTCAGATTCCCTGACAACCTTTGAAGGAAAAGAGGCGGCAGAACTGATCCAGGGCACATGGATCAATGAAGTGGGCGAGCTGACGGCAATGACGAAGCAGGAGACATCAGCCGTAAAGCAGTTCCTGAGCAAGACTCACGACATATACCGTGCCGCATATGGAAGGACTACGAATAAATATCCGCGCCGCTGCGTGTTCTTTGGGACATCCAATGACAGTGAGTTCCTGAAAGATTCTACAGGGAACCGGAGGTTCTGGCCGGTGGATGTGGGGCTGCACAGGGCAAAGAAATCTATATGGAATGATCTGCCGTTGGAGGTGGATCAGATCTGGGCGGAGGCGTACTGTTACTGGATGCTGGGAGAGCCCTTATATCTGCCGAAGGACGTAGAAAAACTGGCGGAAGAACAGCAGGAAATCCACAGGGAAGCTTATGCGAAAGAAGGCGTGATCCGTGAGTTCCTGGATCGTGAGATCCCTCAGGACTGGGATTCTATGCCCCTGATGCAGCGCCGGCAGTTCTATCAGGGAACTCTGCATCTTCCGGAAGGTGTGGAGCTGGTGCCGCGGACAAAAGTTTGCGCGGCTGAGATCTGGCAGGAATGCTTCGGGAGTGACCTGAAATATATGGGAAAGCGGGACAGCATGGAGATCAACAGCATTATGCGGTGCATAAAAGGATGGAAACCAAATCAATCAAGACGCAGATACGGGTTCTATGGTACACAAAGGGGATTCGAAAGAGCGTGAACAATTGATGTGCACAAGAGTGTTAAGCGTGCACAAAACCGTACTTAACGTGAACAAAGTGATAAAAAAGCAAGATTGTTCACATGTTCACGGTATTGTCGCATGATTGTTCACGGTAAAAACCGCAGAAATACAAGAAATAATAGCTATTGTGAACAGTGTGAACAAACTTTATATAGAAAGAAAAAATAATATACCTAGGTAATAAATATATATCGCCTAATATTACCTACGTGACCTAATAGAGAGCGCACATACGCGTGCGCGCGCGAGGATACTGTTATCGTGGAGGTAGAGATGTTAGAAAAAGAGATCGAAAAAGTTTTGACGTCAGAAGTAAAAAAGCTGGGAGGCCAAGCCTATAAGTGGGTCAGCCCAGGAAACGACGGGGTGCCGGATCGGATTGTGATCTTCCCCGGACGCCGGCCGGTATTCGTAGAGCTGAAAACGGACCGCGGCCGTCTGACCTCCCTGCAGCGCATCCAGTGTAAGAGACTTAAGGAGCTGGGGCAGGATGTGAGGGTAGTTTACGGGATTGATGGATTGAGCCAGTTTTTCCAGGACATGGACTATGAGGAGACCAGTAAAGCGCTGGACTGCCGGTATGAACTGTAGGAGGGGATCAGAATGATTTTTAAGCCGCATGGATATCAGAGCTACTGTATTCGGAAGATCCTGGAGATTAAAAAACTGGGGCTTTTTCTGGACATGGGGCTGGGGAAAACGGTGACTACGCTGACAGCGGTGAAAGAATTGAAATACAACCGGTTCGAGGTCAGGAAGGTGCTTGTGATCGCACCGAAGAAAGTGGCCGAAGGAACCTGGACGAAAGAAAAAGAAAAATGGGAGCACACAAAGATGCTTCGGGTTTCTCAGATCCTGGGGAGCCAGACAAAAAGAATCCGGGCGCTGAATACGCCGGCGGATCTCTATATCATCAACCGGGAAAATGTAGTGTGGCTGGTTGACTATTACCGGAACAGCTGGCCTTTTGACATGGTGGTTGTGGATGAAAGCAGCAGCTTCAAAAGCCATAAGGCAAAACGGTTTAAGTCCCTTGCAAGCGTCGGACCCCATATCAGCCGGATGGTGGAACTGACAGGAACGCCTTCCCCGAATGGACTTGAGGATCTGTGGGCGCAGCTGTATCTTCTGGATGGCGGAGAGCGTCTGGGAAAGCGGTACACCCAGTTCAGAGAACGGTATTTCCAGCCGGACAAGCGCGGGGCGGACGGAATGGTGTACAGCTACGAGGCAAAGCCGGGGACAGAGGAAAGCATCCTGGAGAAGATTTCGGATATCTGTATTTCCATGAAGGCCGAAGATTATCTGGAGCTTCCGGAAATCACATATCATCAGATCCCGGTTGTGCTGGATGGAAAGGCGGAAAAAGCGTACCGGGAGCTGGAAAGGAAGATGGTTCTGGAGCTTCCGGAGGACGAAGAGGAGATCAGCGTTACAAGCGCGGCAGCACTCAGTAATAAGCTGCTGCAGCTGGCAAATGGCGCGATTTATGACGACGACCGGAACGTCCATGAAGTACATAGCTGTAAGATCGAGGCCTTTCTGGAGCTGATCGAGTCCCTGCAGGAAAAGCCGGCCTTAGTATTTTACAATTATCAGCATGACAGGGAGCGGATCCTGAAAGCGCTGGAAAAGTCAAGGCTGCAGGTACGGGAGCTGAAAACGACGAAGGATGAGGATGACTGGAACGCGGGAAGGATCAATGTCCTTCTAACTCATCCAGCCAGCAGCGCTTACGGTCTAAATCTGCAGCAGGGCGGGAACCACGTAATCTGGTTCGGACTGACCTGGAATTACGAGTTGTATACCCAGGCAAATAAAAGGCTGCACCGGCAGGGACAGAGCGAGAGGGTGATTATCCATCATCTTGTGTGCGAGGGAACACGGGATGAAGATGTGATGCAGGCTTTGGAGAGAAAGGATGATGTCCAGGAATGGGTAATGCAGAGCCTGAAGGCAAGAATCAAAGCGGTGAAGGAGGGAAAATACGTTGGCTGAGAAAAAGATAACGGATAGAGCCAAAAAAAAGATTATATCAAGGCATCAGAGTCCGGTCATATGTCCGGGATGCAGGAAGGAGATCACGGAAGATGAGGATCTGAGCAAGGTTGAGTATGTGAGGACGAAAAGCTCTGCCGTATGCCGGAGACGAACTTCAGACGATCTTCGTGTGGATGCGAAAACATTAAATCTTGCAATACAGATTTTTGCCCGGCTTGTGGACAGCGGTTGAAGTGGGAGGAGGATTGATGATGGCAAAGGCAATATGCAGCATAAGCAACTGCAAACACAGATCAAAGAAGCCCTTGAGGACATATAAGCGCAGAAACGGCGGTGAATGCTATGGATGTGAATTACATGCCATATCTATAAACCTGAAATTTGACCCGGATTTAAATATCTGCATAGCAAGCTGTGATGATTATGAGCCCGTGTGGGAGGGATGAGAATGAATCGCGGACGAACAAGGAAAGAAATGAAATGCGACAGAGAGAGTCATTATGAAGGCCTGGCCGAGTGCACACCGGATCAGAAGGCTCGGGACTGGTTCCGTCGTCCTGTCGGTGTGCAGATGATGATTCAGGCTCAGGCTGAGCAGATCCATGAGACGCCGGCAGAGTATATGGCCAGGAAATACAACATAAGGAGTGATGCGGATGGACAAGAGCATACTGAGTGAATACGCTGACATGAAAGAAGAAATCAAAGATTTGCGCCGGCGCATATCCGAAGATCAGAAGCGGATTGATCAGCTGAAGCGGACAATAGTTTCTGATTCGGTGACCTGCGGGAAGAAAGGAAAGAAGCCCATCCGCACGGTGAAGATTAAGGGATTTCCGCAGGTGGAGATTAACCGACGGGTTGCGTTGATGGAAAGACGCCAGGCAAAGCTCCAGATGCTGGAGACGGATCTGATCGAGAAACAGCTGCAGGTAGAAGAGTACATACAGACGATCCAGAAGAGTGAGCTGCGGATTATGTTCCGGCTGTACTTCATTGATGATCTCTCATACCCTAAAGTGGCAATGAGAATGAATCAGATATACCCGAAGAGAAAAATTAAGTACACAGATGAGAATGTGAAGAAAAGAATCCAGAGATATTTTGAAAATGTCCCACAATGTCCCGACCGAAAATGTTAATATGCTATAAAAGCCGAAAGGTGGAATGCTGGACGGCTTGTTTTCCCCATAACAAACCATAGATGGAAGACGCTCTGCACAAATGTGTGGGGCGTTTTTCTATGTGATTTTGTAGTAATTTCCATATTGAAAATACAGAACGAATGTTCTATTATATTTTTACCACCACACAAGACCAAAACAACAAAGATTTGTTGAATATTGTCATAATTTGGTATATTATTTAGACAAATGTGGTGTGATTTGGAAGGTTTGTGTGGGAGGAAATATGGCAGATAAAAAAAGAGTAGGTATAAAATTTCAGTATTATCAGTTATGTACATTTGATGGTAGTGAATATACGGAATCATTGTATGATTTGTTAGAATGGATGTCCAGAATGGAGGAATTAACATATGAGGAGAGAGTACATGAGGTGAATGGCATTGAAGGGCGCATAGAAAGTATGACTACTTTACATGGAGATATGTTTTATGCTTTGAATTTTATGCGACTTGATGTTATAAGTAATACTTATATTTTGGAAAAGGATTCTGAAGCTCGGCATGTCGATCTACAAGATGATGAATATATTGGAAAAAATACAGTTGTATTGTATGATCCTAAGATGTCAATTGCAATGGTGCAGTGTAACAGAGGAAGCTATGGGGTGCATGCATTAGAAAGTTATATTAATTCGTTTAATGAGCCGGATGATTTGTGTTATTTTAGACCTATTGATAATCGATTACAGCTCGAAGAATTAGAGAACATGCATGCACTAAAGCTGGATATCAGGTTCGCCAATATCCGTCAGTTTAGACCAAAACGGTCAAAGTTTTTTGAAAGAGTTATTGAAGCATTTAATCAGGTTGAATGTTATACTGCCCATGTAGAATGTGGTTTAGGATATGCTCGAGGAAAAGAATTAGAGAAGGATACCATTTATAATATTGCAAGTGATTTGAGAAATGAAGAAAATATAGGAACAGTTTCTTCAGCAAGGCTTACTTTAAGTGATGATCAAAAATCAAGTATATATGATTTATTTCAGAACATATACTATGATAAGATTGATTTTACCGTACCACCACGAAAAGAATTAACCTTTAGGGAAATGTCTGCAAAAATGGTGGAAAAATATTATGACGGAGGTAGCCGAAGAAAAATTCATTCCATTTTATCTGAATAGGATGATGAAAATGAAAAAGAAAAGGGATTCTAAAGCTGTTTGGATTTGGTATTCAAATTATCAGTGGATAATTCCAATGATATTTACCGCATTAATTACAGGTGTGGCATATGGTTTAAGAGTGAAACCCTGGTTGGGAGAAGCGTATTCGGATATGCTTACTGCATTGATTACTGTTCAATCCATTATTATTAGTGTGTTTGGAATATTGATACCGTCTTTAGTCTCAGTTAAGGATGAAGAAGGGTTGGCGGGTTATTTTTTTAAAAATGCAGACGTGGAAGATTTTGTTAAAAGGGTAAAAAGGACAGTTCTTAGTGGCATATTAGATATTTTTTTGATTTGTGTGCTATACGCATATGATGCGCTGCCAATAAAAGTTTATGTTGTTATAGGAATACTTTGTTTATTTGTGTTATTGTATTTTCTATGTGGTTCCTATAGGTATGTAAGTATAATGCTAAAATTATTGATAGCAAAAAAGAATGAATATAAAGGTAAAGACTTCAAGAGGAGGCTTACGGATCAGGAAAGAGAAGATTTCAATAAAAAGTTGCACGATAAAAGTTAAATCATCTCAATAGGAGCTTTTTATACATATATCTATAGCCCTTGCGCATACTATCCCCGAGGTGATAGCATGAACAAAAAACAGCAGGAGCAACAGAACAGACAGAAGAATCTGAACAAATTCAACAGCGTAACTGAGAAGGTGAAGCCGGAAAATCAGAATCAAGGCCACAACGTCCGATCTGAAGCGGTGAAACCGAAGAACAGGCAAGTTTAAGACGTCCGAGAGGGCGTCTTTTTCTGTTGCCTATTGTCAGTTGCGGGAGTATAATAAAGATGGTGTTAATGGAACAGGAGATTGGAGGAAATATGCCTACATATACAAGTTCGGATATTGCAAGAATGGAGCGACAATTAGAGGCTTTATATGAAGAATTAGAGGCCACGCCGCATAGAGCGCAGCAGATTCAAAAAGAAATTGATAATTTAAAGTACCATCTCGAAATTGCAAAGAAAAATTTGAGATGACAAAATTATAAGAGGCACTTCGGTGTCTCTTTTCTTTATGCGGGCATATCATCAACGGCAGATGTGCAGGGTCGCGCCCTGTGTCCCGGTTCGACTCCGGGTGCTCCGCTTTTACAGAAATAATAAGCCAGAATTGAAGGTGGTGAAGTGGCGAATTATGAAAACTTAATTCCTTTTAACAAACGAACAGTGAGTGAACAGAGAAAAATACAATCAGCGGGTGGCAAAGCAAGCGGGAAGGCCAGACGCCGAAAAGCGGACTTCCGCAAGACGCTGAACATGCTGCTGACTGCTGAAATAGATAGTGAAGAGTGGAAGCCGGTTCTGGAAACGCTCGGTGTTGAGTGTACTCTGGAGTCGGCTTTAAATATGGCCATGATCAAGGAGGGGCTGGCAGGCAATGTGAAAGCCTATGAGGCGATCGCAAAATATGCCGGGCAGACCGGAAAGCCGGATGAGGATATCCGGAACCGTGAGGCCGATACAGAGCTGAAAAAGGCGCGTAAGCAGGCTGTTACTGGTGAGAATGAGACTGACGAAGCGCTTGAAAAGCTGGATAACATATTGAGGGAGATGCGCGAGAATGCAGTTAAGCAACAAACAGAATGAATATATCCTGAATGCAACGCACCGCTGGAATATTAAGTCCGGAGCCGTTCGATCAGGAAAGTCTTTTGTCGATACAGCGTACATGATTCCCTTCCGGATCCGGGCTGTAGCCGGAAAACCGGGGTTGAATGTTATCCTTGGGGTGTCAAAAGAATCCATAGAACGAAACGTACTGCAGCCAATGCGTGGGCTGTACACAGACAAGCTGATCGGTACAATTAATAATCGAAATGTAGCACATATTTGCGGGGAAGAGGTCTACTGTCTTGGAGCTGAAAAAATCAGCCAGGTGGCAAAGATTCAAGGATCCAGTATCAAGTATTGCTATGGAGATGAAATTGCAAAATGGAACAAAGAGGTATTCCAGATGCTCAAGTCCAGGCTGGACAAACCGTATAGCTGTTTTGATGGAAGCTGCAACCCGGAGCATCCGACCCACTGGCTGAAGGAGTTCCTGGATAATCCTGATTTGGATATCTACCTGCAGCAGTATACCATTTTCGACAATCCATATCTGGATCCGGAGTTCGTGAAACAGCTATGTAAAGAGTATGAGGGTACAATTTATTATGATCGCCTGATCCTTGGATTGTGGAAGCGAGCAGAAGGAGCTATTTATAAGCGTTTTGCGGATAACCCGGAAGCATTCCGGTGCAAGGTCGTAGATCAGTTGGATCCTGCAGCGGAGATAAAGCAGTTCCAGAAGGAAGATATTACTTCGATAGAGTTTTCGATAGATTTCGGCGGAAATAAATCAGGACATGCCTTTTGTGCGCGGGGCTATACAGACGATTACAGAGATGTGATTGTGCTGGCGTCAAAAAGGGTTATGGCAAAAGATGAAACAGAGGATATCGACAGCAACATGCTCGATAAGCTATTCTGTGACTTCATTCAGGAGGTTATAGATAAATATGCGGTTATAGTAAATCATGCAAATTACGTAGAGTATTGCAATGCTGAATCTGCTTTTTGGGATAATGCGGAAACAGTTCTCGGTAATTCTATCCGGAATGCAGTAGAGAAGCGATTTCCGTGGATCGCAGTGAAGCCGGCAAAGAAAAGGCCAATTAATGACCGAATCCACTGCACGCTCCGACTTATGGGAGCAGGGCGCTTTTGGATGACGGAGGACTGCGGATCACTCCAGACGGCATTTACTGATGCAGTATGGGATAAGGAAAAGGATAAAGATGAGCGTTTGGATGATGGCAGCACTGACATTGATAGTCTGGACGCTTTTGAATATACGATAGAGCGTGACATGAAATATCTGATCCAGGAGGTGGAAGATGTTTGATGGATTCAGAAGATTTTGGAGAGGAGTAAAGAGAATGTTCGGATATACGACACTAAAAAATATCGCCGGGAAAGACATTACTCTTTCCAAAAGTATGATTGATTCAATCAATGACTGGAAAAATATGATGAATGGTCAGGCGGATTGGATTACAGATTATATTAAATCGCTTAAGATTGAGGAGGGCATCTGCAGAGAGTTTGCGGATGCCGTTTTAATTGAAATGGAGTCTAGCGTCAGTGTAGATCGTTTGGATCAGGTGTATCAGAAGACGATTGCTGATTTGAATGAGAATTTTCAGGAAGGACTCAGCCTGGGATCACTCGTTATAAAACCGATTGGACCAGATAAGGCGGAGTATATCACCGCTGATAAATTCATTCCGATTTCTTTTGGTGATGATGGAAAACCTGTTGACATTGGATTTCTGACCACAAAGCGGATAGGAGACAATGATTATTTTACCCGGTTCGAAAGGCATTATTTCACAAATGGAAACTTGACGATCGAAAATAAGTGTTATCATTCTCAGGATCCGTCTGATATCGGGCAGGTATGCAGCTTGGAAGAAGTACAGGAATGGGCAAATATCAATCCCGGGCCGGTCACTTATCCGGGAATGTCGCAAATGGATTTTGGATATTACCGGAATCCGATCAAGAACCGGATCGACGGATCAGCATGTGGCGTATCTGTATTTGAATCAGCAAGAGAATTGATCCGTAAGGCTGATATTCAGGCGGCAAGGCTTGACTGGGAATATGAATCGGGCGAGCGGGCTATTCATGTGGATTCCAGGGCTCTTAAGCAGGACAAAAATACGGGACGCTTTGGAATGGCGAGGCTGAACCGGCGGCTTTACCGTGGACTGAACCTTGAGGATGGAAAAGACAAAGAGCTTTTAAAGGAATACTCTCCTACAATGCGGGATGATGCCTATAACCGAGGGCTCGAAAAGTATCTCCGTGAGATTGAGTTTAACGTAGGACTTGCGTATGGGGATCTATCTGATGTCCAGCAGGTCGAAAAAACAGCTGCAGAAGTAAAGACTTCAAAGGCGCGGAAATTTAATCGTGTCGGAGCGATACAAAATAAACTAAAGGATTGCCTTGAGGACTTTGTCGCTGGGCTTGCATTTTATAATGGACTCTACACTTCAGGATATGAATTTATGTGCAACTTCAATGATTCTATTCTTACTGATGAGGAAACGGAACGTCAGCAGGATCGTCAGGATGTTAGCATGGGTGTGATGTCGCATTTAGAGTACCGGATGAAGTGGTACAACGAGGATGAAGCTACTGCAAAGAAGAGTCTTCCGGAACAAAATCAGGTAATGGAGTGATGCTATGAACCGGGAGTATAAAGATAAGCTCTCCCGACAGATTGAGAAGAATTACTCTGATCTGGAGATGCGGATCATGGAAGATATTGTAAGAAGGATCAGAAAAACGGGTAAGCTTACCAGCACGGCGGACTGGCAAATCAATCGGCTGCGAATTCTTGGAAATTCTTCTGAAGATATCGAAAAGATGTTGAAAGAAGCTCTTGAAGCATCATATCCGCAGATGTTTGAATTATACGATAAGGTCATAGACTGGGAATATGTTCGTAACAAGGATGTATACGAGCAGATCAATGCGGAATTTATTCCCTACGAGGAAAACGAGCAGCTTCAGCAGATTACAAATGCGCTGATCCAGCAGACAGATGCGGATTTACAAAACATTACGCAGTCTCTTGGATTTTATCTGGATTATGGCTCTGGAAAGCCGGTTCTCACACCGCTGGCTGAGGTATATCAGAAATATCTTGATGCAGCCTGCATGGATATTGTGTCCGGTGCGTTTGATTACAACAGTGTGTTGCGGCGTGTTGTGAGTCAGCTTACAAACAGCGGTTTGAGGCAGATTGATTATGCATCCGGCAGGGGAAACCGGGTAGATGTGGCTGCCAGAAGAGCAGTCATGACCGGGATTACTCAACTTACAGGTCGCATCTCTGATATGAACGCTGAAAAGCTCGGAACGGAGTATTTTGAAATTGCATGGCATGCCGGAGCCCGTCCGACTCATGCTGTATGGCAAGGGAAGGTGTGGAGTAAAAAACAGCTTGTCACCGTCTGCGGGCTTGGCACAGTGACAGGCTTGGAAGGTGCGAACTGCTATCATGAGCGCTATCCTTTTATTCCCGGCATATCCGAGCGGAACTGGACAGATGAATGGCTGGAAAAGAGGAACCGGGAGGAGAATACCCCGAAAGAATATCGCGGGAAAGAGTATACCATCTATGAAGCAAAACAACGGCAGCGCCAGATGGAGACGGCCATGAGGGCGCAGCGGGAGAAGGTGCAGCTTCTGAAGGCAGGTGGAGCCGATCCGGATGATGTAATGCTTGCTAGGGCAAAATATCAGGGACAGTTGAATGAGTATTCAAAATTCAGCCGTAAAATGGGGCTGAAAGAAGAACGTGAGCGAATTTATTATGATATGCGCGGAAGGATAGCTCCGGGAAGACTGCAGAAGGATACGATTGCGAGAATCTCTTCTACCGACAATTTGTTTGAAAAGTCAAAAGTATCTAAAATTTTGGGTGTTGATAAAAATGCGGTATCTTTTGGTGAAATAGATGCAAACTCAAAGAAATCGGTATACAATGGTATTAAAAAAGTGTTTGATAAATTTCCGCAGCTAAAGGGGCATACGAAGGCAATCACTTATGCCCCAGATTTAAAAGCAATTGCTTCTAGCGATTCACTTGGTGGCGTTATAAAACTTTCAAAAAGGTTTTGTGATTATAATAAATTATCTCAGGAATATAGTCGTCAGACAAAAAATGGATGGAATCCAAAAGGAACCACAGTTGACAGCATTATTGTTCATGAGTTAGGACATCAAATAGATGGAATGTTAACTTTAAAAGGTATTCTCGGTGGGAAGATTAGTGTATATGGAGTTATCAGAACAAGTCAGTCTGTGAGGAGAGAAGTTCTTCAAAGACTTGGATATTTTGATTATATCAGGCGTGAAAGAGAAGAATGGCGCAGGATGGGATATAAGGGAAGGGATTTGAACGATGCCTTAGAATTCTCTAAAAAAGAATTTATTACGAAACATGTTTCAGAATATGCTGATAAAAACGAGCGGGAGTTTTTCGCAGAATGTTTTTCAGAGTACATGACAAGTAAGGATCCAAGAAAAGCAGCGAGAATATTTGGAGAAATATTGGAAGAGATTATGGAGGGATTGAAATGACGATGTTTTCACCGAATATACCGGACATAGACAAAGAAATTCAGGAACTTGAAGACAAGGAAATAAAAAGCTTTATGAAAGAGAAGGGGTATTCTGACGAAGAAATAGAATCTGCTATCAGGAATACACATTTACATAACGCAATAGATCGTTTGGAATATATATTCTCTGAGCCAAATGAAAGAGAAGAGATGATAAATATCCTATTAGTTGATGGCTGGGAGCGAGAAGAGATACTGCGGGCTTTTGAGCAAAAAAAATAATAGAACGTAATCAATGCCGTTCATTCTTTGGGGTGAGCGGTATTTTTATACTCATTTTTAGATAAGGAGGTGAAGTGATATGGGAAGTCAGGAGTTTTTAAATATCTGCAAATCAAAAGTTGCGGAGTATTTTAACTCAAACAAAGACAAAACGGATGTAACAGGAAACTTAACTGTGAATGATGTTTTTGTAGTCTGGTACTGCAAGACGCTTCAGAATCATAAAGCACTGCTTAGTACACCCATTTCTGATGGCATGTACTATGAAATTACATACAATGGGGATAAGAACGAGCTGTACTTTGATGTTTACAAGAAGTGGGAAAACATCTGTTTTAATCTGTAGGAGGTGATCCCATATCTCCCATTAAGACGCTGGGTTATGCGTCTTATTTTTATGCCCTGTCATATGGCTATAAACTGGACAACTACCGTGCCCGGGGTCTATCGGGCTATGTCCCATACCGCTGAAAGAGCGGTCAATAAAATATTTCAGGAGGAATGCAACAATGGAAAATATTCACAAGATTTTAAAGGATTTTGGACTGGAAGTTCCGGAGGATAAGAAGGCGGATTTTGACAAGGCCTGGAAAGAAAACTATCGAACAAAAACAGAATACGAAAAGGCTACGTCACAGAGAGATGAATACAAATCATCTCTCGATACTGTAAGCGGAAAGCTGAAAGAGTTTGAAGGGGTAGATGTGGAGGATCTGAAAGGGCAGATTGCGACGCTTCAGAACGATCTGAAGAAAAAAGATGATGAATATGCCGCAAAGGAAGCTGAACGTACTTTTAATGATACTTTGGACAAGGCGATTACGGCAGCCGGAGGACGCAATCCGAAGGCAATTCGCGGCATGCTTGATCTTGAGTCCCTGAAAGGATCAAAAGATCAGACAGAAGACATCAAGAAAGCGCTGGATGCTGTCAAGGAGTCGGATGCTTATCTCTTCGGATCTGACGAACCGTTTTTTAATGCTGTTGGCCCTACCAACAATAAAGGTGGGGAAGGCGGAAGCATGGGGAGCCTGGCGTCGATCAGAGCAGCAATGGGACTTCCGGCGGAGAAGAAAGGAGAATAATTAAATGGCAAACACAATTACACTGAGAAAACAGTATTCTACACTGCTGGATGAGGTGTATAAACTTGCATCCCTTACAGCTGTCCTTGATGGACCGAACGATCTGGTTAAGGAGGGCGCAAATGCAAACGAAATCCTGATCCCGAAGATGTCCATGCAGGGACTGGCTAATTACAACAAGCAGACAGGATATGTTGCTGGTGATGTAACTCTTGAGTACGAAACTAAGAAATGCACTTATGATCGTGGGCGTATGTTTACGATTGACGCTATGGACAATATTGAGTCCGCCGGTATTGCGTTCGGTCGGCTTTCCGGAGAGTTCCTGAGAACACAGGTCGTTCCGGAGCTGGATGCGTGGAGACTTGCTTCCTATGCGCAGGTTTCCGGTGTGACAACTGTGAAAGCTAATCTTTCTGATGGTAAAGCAGCTCTTGCGGCACTTAGAACGGCAAGGAGTGATATTGAGAATGCAGAGGCGAATCTGGCCACATGCTATTTATTCATCAATCCGACAGTGTTTGGAATGATTGAAGATCTGGACACTACGGCATCAAAGAAGGCAATCGAGGGATTTGCGGGTATCATTAAGGTCCCGAAGGGCAGATTTTACAGCAAGATTGATTTGACTGCGAACGGAGCAGGAGGATATGCAAAGAACACTGCAGGGCTGGATATGAATTTCCTGATCGTGGATAAACAGGCAGCAATTCAGTTCCAGAAACATACTGTTTCTAAGATTATCACTCCGGAAGCAAATCAGGATGCAGATGCATGGAAGTTTGGATACCGTACTGTTGGAATTGCTGAATGCAAGGACAATAAGAAAGATGGTATCTACGTGCATACGGTTGCGGCGGCATAAGTGAGGTGATCCTATGAAGGTTGACTATTCCTTCTATACAGCTACATACGGAGGAAACAAGATTTCCAAGGACGACTGGAAGAGAATTTCTCAGAAAGCGGAACAGCGGCTGGACAGTTACACGTTCGGCCGCTGTTCCGGTGAATGGGAGGAAGAGGCATGGTGCAACCAGGCAAAATGTGCTGTGTGCGAGATGGCAGAGATTATGCAGGCAGATGAGAAGAGGGACGGCAAGACATCGGAGAATACAGACGGCTACTCCGTATCGTATGATACCGGGGAATCTCTCGGCAGTATGCTGTATGATGTTGTGAATGTCTATCTCGGAAATACAGGACTGTTATATGCAGGAGTTGATGCGGAATGCTGACGAACACTGATATCACGATTTATAACCGGAAATATGATCCGGAGACCAGGCTGGATACCTGGATCCGGGTCTACGTTCCGGAAGCCTGGTGGTATAAGAATGAGAAGGCATCCATCACGACAGAAGGCCTGAAGCAGGCAGATGTCTACACTATTCGTATCCCGGATACAAGTATTTCTCTGAAAAAAGATGATTATATCGTGAAGGGAAACTGTGCTGTGACGATGCAGACTGTCAAGGATTTGGAAGGACTGGAGAAAACTAGAGTTACTTCGGTGAACTACAATACTTTCGGCGGGAATCCTCACATAAAGGCGGAGGGAGCATAATGGCAAAAGGAAAGAAAAAGTTTGAGATCAAGACTCCACGTGGGACCGTATATACTCAGGCGTCAAATGGCGGAAAAGTTACAGCTCGTCTTGAATGGAATCCGGGGTTTGAGCCAAACACGGAAAAAGGATTTGAAAATGCGCAGGGTTTTGTAGATTCCGAGTGTATCCGTCGAATGAATCCGGAGACCCCGCGGCGGACTGGTATGCTGATCAAGTCGGCTACTCTTGGTACAGTGATCGGCAGTGGAGAAATAAATCAGATTACCCCGTACGCACGCCGGCAGTATTACGAGCATAAGGAAAAATCATATTGGTTCGAGAGGATGAAGAACCGGCACAAAGATTCTATTTTGAAAGGAGCGGCACAGTATGTCAAATCTCATTGATAGTATCCGGGAGTTTATCCTGACGTGTCCATTCCTTCAGGATGGGCGTGTAAATGTGGACTATATTGGGGAAGAAATGGGATATTCCATCGATCCTCTTCCCTGCGATCCAATTGTACAGCGGTACACGGATGGCGGGGCAAAGAAACAGTTTCAGTTTGCATTTACCAGCCAGGAAGAATATGATCAGGACTCCCGGATCAATATTGAAAACAGTGGTTTCTTTCAGTTTTTTGATGAGTGGCTGGAGGAACAGGATTTTAAGGGTAAATTTCCATTTTTGGAAGACGGAAAAATTCCGGTATCATTGGAAACTTTGAACAGCGGCTATCTGTATGATGTGGACGGCGTGAAAGCCAGATATCGTATAGAGTGCCGCTTAATTTATGAGCAGGAGGTATAGAAAAATGGCAGAAGACAATAAAAAGCGGCTTGTGCGGAGATCTCAGAGAGTGGCGTTCATGAATACAGATACGACAGGCAGTTCTCCGACATATGATCGCATGACTGGTTTTACGACCTTGTCAACGAGCAAGAATCCGACAGAGTATTCAAGACAGTATGTAGATGAAGATGCAGAACGCTCTGATGTGGTTGGATATGCTCCATCTATCGAATTTTCTTACGACAGGCATACAAATACACCCGTGCATGAAAGATTGTCCGAAATCCATGACAGGGAGCTTTTGGGTGATGATGCCCATGTAGATATTGTAAATGCAGATCTGTTTACAAAGGACACACAGAAGCGGTGCAAAGCAACAAAGCGTACTTATGCGGTAATTCCGGATACAGACGGGGATGGAACAGATGCAATGATCTATTCCGGAACCTTCAAGTCCGTGTCGGAGATTGAGGAAGGGTATGCAACTTCTGAGGATGGATGGAAAACAGCAACTTATACAGCGGGAGAAATTCCGGAAGAGTAAGAGGAGATGATGAGCCTATGAGCCTTTGGAGATGGAATGATGTAGAGCTGGAAATTGACATGGAAGATGTTGATTTCCTGGAGAAGTATGAAAATGCTTTTGAAAATATGGCGCTTAAGGAAACAGAGCTGCAGAAAACGGGGAAAAAGTCGGCAATTGCACGGGATTATTGCGATATGTTTTACCATCTTTTTGATGATATCTTTGGTCCGGGCACAGGAGAAAAACTGCTGGGTGAGAAAAAGAACGTCCGGAATTGTGAAGAGTGTTATACATCGTTTATTGCAGAGTGTCAGAAATGTGTGCTTGACGCCAATAAGCGGCAGAATGCAATGGTGAACAAGTTCAAACCGAACAGAGCACAGCGCAGAGCCGTGGGAAAGAAGTGATCGGATGAATTTTTTCTACGA
>USFD01000024.1 GCA_900553885.1 uncultured Ruminococcus sp. | reverse complement strand
AAATAAACTGACATCAATAAATAAGAAAAAGTGCCAACGATTACTTGACACATACGCTCGATTTTTTGTAGTGGAATAAAAACAGAAAAGATGGTATAATAACACTATTGTAACGAAATATATCTGCAGCACAGGGTCTGAACGGTGTTTGTGCGCCGGACTCAGACATGCGGTGAGGGATGGCTTATGAAGAAAAAAAGAGAGAGAATGCGATTAAAAGGACAGCTCAGGATGTACATGCAGTGGCCGCTCATCATGACGATTCTTCTTGTAGCTATGAACATCTGGACGTATGCGGTTGATAAGAAAGCCGGCTTTATTATGTCGCTTTTTGTTCTTGTCTATTTTGCGATTGCCAGTGCGCTGTACTTTTACAACCGGTCTCTGATTTTTGCTGATCTTGTCCAGTTTTCCGCTCAGTATAAGGGGATTGAGAATCTTCTGTTAAAGGAACTGGCGCTCCCCTATGCGATTACGCTGGAAGACGGACATATTTTATGGGAAAATGACTGCTTTGAAGCTCTTGTCGAAGGTCAGAAACGGGAGAAGTATCTGAACAGAATTATTCCGGAGCTTCATCCGGGAGTGTTCCCGAAAAACGACGTGGAACACGTGGAGCTGGAGGTAAGCTTCCGGGACCGGGATTATCAGGTGGAACTTCGCCGGGTATCGGTGGAAGGATTCAGTGAGAAAGAGGAACTTCTGCAGATTCCGGAAGAAAAGGAGTTCTTTATTGCGGTTTATATGAGGGATGTTACAGAACTGAATGCATATATCCGTGAAAATGAAGAACAGCGCATGATTGCCGGTCTGATTTATATCGACAATTATGACGAGGTTATGGAGAGCGTGGAGGAAGTGCGCCAGTCGCTTCTGGTAGCTCTTATTGACCGGAAAATCAACAAATATATCGGCGATGTGGACGGTATTGTCAAGAAGATGGAGAAGGATAAATATTTTGTTGTTATCCGTAAAGAGAGCTATAGAAAGATAAAAGAAGATAAGTTCTCCATCCTTGAGGAAGTAAAACAGGTAAATATCGGAAATGCCCGCTCGGCAACACTGAGTATCGGACTCGGCCTGAATACGGCCACTTACGCGCTGAGCTATCAGTATGCCCGTGTGGCGATTGACCTCGCCCTTGCCAGAGGCGGAGATCAGGCGGTAATCAAGGACTGCAACGGCATTACCTATTTCGGAGGAAAGAAGGAGCAGACCTCCAAGAATACCCGTGTAAAAGCCCGCGTCAAAGCGGAGGCGCTGAGAGAGTTTATCGTAACCAAAGACCAGGTTATTGTGATGGGACACAAGATTGCGGATCCGGATTCCTTCGGAGCATGTATGGGAATCTACCGGGCTGCGGTGAGTCTGGAGAAAAAGGCTCATATTGTAATTAATGAGGTGTCGGGTTCCATTCGCCCGCTGTATGATGAAATTGCGGAGAGCCCGGCTTATGAAGACGATATTTTTCTTACATCCGATCAGGCGCTTGACTATGTCAATGACAATACCATGGTGATTGTGGTAGATACGAATAAACCGCAGATGACAGAGTGTCCGGAACTTCTGAAACGTTCCCGCATGATCGCGGTGCTGGATCATCATCGTCAGGGCAGCAACATTATTGAAAACGCGGTGCTCTCCTATGTAGAGCCCTATTCTTCCTCTACCTGCGAAATGGTAGCGGAAGTGCTGCAGTATATTGTAGACGATATCAAATTCCCGTCAGTTGAGGCAGACTGTCTGTATGCGGGAATCATGATTGATACAAGAAACTTTATGAACCGGACTGGTGTGAGAACATTTGAGGCTGCGGCATATCTGAGACGCTGCGGAGCGGATATTACCCGCGTACGCAAGATGTTCCGGGATGACATAGAGTCCTACCGGGCCAAAGCCGAAGCAGTAAGAATGGCGGAGGTTTACCGGCATCAGTACGCCATCGCACAGTGCCCGAGCAATATCGACAGTCCTACGGTACTTGCGGCGCAGGCAGCAAATGAGCTGCTGGATATCAGCGGCATTAAAGCGTCTTTCGTACTTACGATATATGAAGGGAAAATTTATATGAGCGCCCGCTCCATAGATGAGGTCAATGTGCAGATTATTGCTGAAAAGCTGGGCGGCGGCGGACACATCAATTCTGCGGGAGCCCAGTTTGACCACACGAATATGGATGAGGCAATTCAGACACTGAAACAGACAATAGACCAGATGATTGAGGAAGGAGATATATAAAATGAAAGTAATTTTACTGCAGGATGTAAAAGCTCTCGGGAAAAAAGGGGAGATTGTTACTGTAAATGACGGATATGCGAGAAACTTCATACTTCCGAAAAAAATGGGGGTTGAAGCGACAGGAAAGAATCTGAACGATCTGAAACTTCAGAAAAACAATGAGAAGAAACTCGCTCAGGAGCAGCTGGCTTCGGCCAGAGATCTGGCTGAAAAATTAGGGCAGGGCAAGGTTGAGCTGGCGATCAAGGTAGGAGAAGGCGGAAGAGCTTTCGGCTCTGTCTCAAGCAAAGAGATTGCAGCAGCTGTGAAAGAGCAGATGGGACTGGATGTAGATAAGAAGAAGATTCATCTCAAAGAGACGATCAAGTCACTGGGAACGCACAATGTTCCGGTCAAACTGCACCCGGAAGTGACAGCTGAACTGAAAGTGGTTGTAAAGGAAGAAGCATAAGGAGAATCGGTCTTTATGGATATAGAAGCTGCAATGAAAAGAATACCGCCCCACAGTGCAGAGGCTGAGCAGGCCGTACTGGGGGCAATGCTGATGAATAAGGAGGCTGTCATGGTAGCCTCCGAAATTATTTCCGGAGAGGATTTTTACCAGACCGCATACGGAATTCTGTTTGACGCCATGGTTGAACTTTTCCATAAAGGAAAACCCATCGATCTGATCACCCTCCAGGAACATCTGAAAGAGAAGGATGTGCCGCCGGAAGTCAGCAGCATGGAA
This sequence comes from uncultured Ruminococcus sp., assembly GCA_900553885.1. Taxonomy (GTDB): domain Bacteria; phylum Bacillota; class Clostridia; order Lachnospirales; family Lachnospiraceae; genus Mediterraneibacter. The sequence goes on along the minus strand of USFD01000024.1, from coordinate 35,151 downwards.
TATGTAAGAGATCTTGTGGCGGGAACACAGACATCGGCCAATGTTAAGTATTATGCGGAAATCGTGCGGGATAAGGCAACGCTTCGCAGACTGATTAAAATCAATGAAGAGACGGCAAATGTCTGCTACCTTGAAAATAAGCCTCTGGAAGAAATACTGGATGAAACGGAAAAGAAAGTATTTGAACTTGTAGAACATGGAAATTCACAGGAGTATACACCTATAAAACAGGTTGTCCTGAACGCATTGGATGTAATCGAAAAAGCGTCAAAAACAAAAGGAACCGTAACGGGAATTCCCACCGGTTTTATTGACCTGGACTATAAACTGTCCGGGCTGCAGAGATCGGATCTGATTCTGATTGCGGCCCGTCCGTCTATGGGAAAGACGGCGTTTGTTCTTAACATTGCACAGCACGCAGCGTTCCGTCAGAATCTTGCCGTGGCAATTTTCAGTCTGGAGATGTCAAAAGAACAGCTGGTCAACCGTCTGTTTTCCCTGGAATCCCATGTGGACGCGCAGGTTCTGAGGACAGGGACGCTGACAGATACAGACTGGGAAAAACTGATCGAGGGTGCAGGAACTATAGGAAGCTCCCGGATGATCATTGACGACACCTCAGGAATTTCGATTTCCGAGATGCGGTCCAAGTGCAGAAAGTATAAGCTGGAGCTGGGACTGGATCTGATTATTATCGACTATCTTCAGCTTATGAGCGCCGGCGGCGGAAGAAAAAATGAAAGCCGCCAGCAGGAAATCTCCGATATATCCCGTTCTCTGAAAGGCCTGGCCAGAGAGTTGAATGTGCCTGTTATTGCCCTTTCACAGCTCAGCCGTGCTGTTGAGCAGAGAACAGATAAGCGGCCCATGCTTTCCGACCTGCGTGAGTCAGGAGCAATCGAGCAGGATGCCGATGTGTGTATGTTTATTTACAGGGATGATTACTATAATCCGGATACGGAAGACAAAAATATTGCGGAGATTATTATAGCGAAACAGAGAAACGGCCCTATCGGAACAGTCCGGCTTGCCTGGATGCCGCAGTACACAAGATTTGGAAATGAACTCCGGCAGTAAAGGGAATGCCGTACAGACACGGTACTTTTCAAAAGGGGACAGCCCCCTTTCGAAAGGTGCCGTGTTTTTATGTAAATATTTTTTTCAGCTTCAGAATAGGGCTGATTTTTACGGATTCTTTCCGGTTTGCCTGCTGCTGACGGATGAGGCAGTCCAGCTTCCGGAAATGTTCCTCCTGTTGGCGTTCCTTTGACTGCATAAGTTTATCCATTTCCAGCATAACATCAGCGGTTACCGCTTCGCTGATATCTTTTTTAAGAACCGCATTATTTTCGGTGACAACTTCTGTGAGAACCTCTCCAAGCAGGGAACGGACCTGGTCAAGCTGCCGGATCGGTATGACCACTTCAGATTCCTGCGAGGGAAGTGCTTTGCCCGTTGTTTTGCTCTGAAGCTGATTCTGAGATTCTGCGGCTTTTGAAGTGTCCCCTTCTTTTGACTCCTTCATCTTAAGACGGGTTGCTTTGAGCTCGGGAATCAGAGGTTTCAGATCCTTAAGAAGCATTCCTTCATCTTTCAGTTTCTTAATACAGCAGAAAAGCTGAATGTCATCTCTGGTATAATATCGGTGTCCCATTTCTGTGCGCCCGATCGTCAGTCCGAGTTCTTCTTCCCAGTATCTTAAGACATGGGTTTCAACCTCAACCTGCTTGGCTGCCTCAGAAATCATAAATCTGACTTCACCCATTAATATTTATACCTCCTTGTCTCAACCTGTTCACATTATACCATACCCCACCCCCTCCACCCCACCCAATCGTTCGTCAAATTGTTACAAATCCACACATGCGCAGAGAGTTGGGAATAACTTCAGGAATGTGCTTGCATATTCCTGAAGTTATTCCCAACTCTCTGCATATGGCGGACGCCATCAGTGAGGGAACGAAGCAGAGCGGAGATCCCGAGCTGGCATGTGTGGAAGCCCGAGATTAACCTATAAATTTTTCTTTGAAAACCAGGTATGGATCATCTGTATCCAGTTCCATCAGAGTTTCACTGATTGTTCTGAAATTTGCACCAGGGGTACATCAGACTTTCTTTTCTGAGCCTCTGTAAACCGCCGTAATCCGTTCATTTTGAACCTCTCCTGATCCTTCTTTGTGTTCCTGATACATTTCTCTATCCTGTGTTTACAGGCCGTTGTTATAAATATCGTTGAGAAAGGCCTGAGCCTGTTCCATCTCTTTTTTCTGTATAATCGCATCCCGGTCACTTAAGATCGCCAGCATCTCATCCACCAGATCCTCAATTCTGGGATCTGTTACCCGGTAAAGATATCCCAGCATTCTGGTGGCGGTGTAGTCTGTATTCATATTTTTGTAAGCAATCTCTGCACAGAATTCTTTCGGGTATCCTTTGCTCAGCAGAAGCCTGTACAGTTCGTTTGTTTTTTCCAATGCCATATTCTTTATACCTGCACTTTTTCAAAACGGTACCGTTGTCTGATATCCGGATATTTTTCTTTGTCGACTTCACTCATAAACATATTGTAAGGTCTGGCGCAGACCTTAAAGGGAGAATACAGTGCCTGATAGATGACCAGTTTTTCTCCTGTTTCCGTATGCTGTGCGAAAGCAAGTACTTTATACAGATATTCGGATGTTTCGGCAGAAATCCATTCTCTTTTAAAATGCCGCACGATATCGCCGACACAGATATCTCTCCGTATTTCCGGTTCCTCCACAGCTGCTTCCGGTTCAGTATCCAGTTCGGTATATTCATCTCTATCCAGCGAGACCGGTACTCCGGATTTCCCTTCCACGTGGACGCCACCATACCATGTGCCTGTGACTTCGAAGATATCTCCGATGTCATAATCGCTGTTAAACTCGTCATTTTTCTTTATAATTCTGATCCTTGACATATTTCCCTCCTTCTGTCTTCTGTACAAGACAGGTGTAAAACCAGTAAAAGAACCATTTCGAAAATGTTTTCCGTACTCCATTCTTTTCCCGTTATACAGCCGCACGGTCACTGCTCCTGCCGTCAGGATACCGGAAGCCGACATCAGCAGATAGACGAATCCGGACAGGGGCTGAAATAAGGGGAATAAAAGAGAAGAGACAGTCCCGGGAATTCAGGGCTTAAAAAATCTGAATTCCCAGGGATTGTCTCTTCCCTTTTTGCTTGTGATCACTCGCGTTTTTCTATATTACTCCGCTGAAATCGCTCCTGTAGGACATGCAGCCTCGCATGCTCCGCAGTCTACGCAAGCATCAGCATCAATCTCGTATTTGCCATCGCCTTCAGAGATAGCGCCTACCGGACATTCGCCTTCGCAGGAACCACAGCTTACGCATTCATCACTAATAACATGTGCCATTGTATGATCCTCCTTCTTTAAAAGATTCGAAAGCGGCCTATCCGCTTTTCGTTATACTCATTTTAATACAACAGAAATAAATATACAAGGTATTTTCATGTTCAAAATTAAGTACCTGATTTTCCGGGCTCTGATCAGGCCGTATACCAGGGGCGGCACTGATGTGCCGGTACCGGTATGAACTGTGAATTCGCGGGAATATTTTTCCTTCAGAGAATTCAAAGAAAAATTAAGAAAAATTTGCTTCCTTTTTTCTGCGATTGGTGTATTATATCAAAGGGAAGGCGCGCCTGCCCGGCAGGCGCCGGAACAGAACGTAAATGATATTGGAACAATGAAAAGGACAGGCTGTAGCGGTACAGTTTCGTTTTATATGGAGGCTGAAGATGAAAAAAAGATTGGCAATGGCAGTTTCTATAGCCGTATGTGCGGCTCTTGGCATTTGTGCGTGCAGCTCCGGTAAAAACAACAGCTCTTTTACCGGAGATAAAACAGAAGAACCGGAATACCAGGGAAAACTTAACGCAGTTTCGCTGGAGGCATACAGCAATGTAGAAGGTCTTGATCTTGAACCGGGGACCTATATTTCCGTAATCGGGAAAGAGGATGAGTCTGCCTACTGGAAGCAGATCAGAGAAGGCGTTGAACAGGCGGCGGATGATCTGAATGAAGAGCTGGGATACAGCGGAGATGAAGAGATCAAGGTTATTTTTAACGCGCCGGGGGAACCGGGGGACATTGATGAACAGGTGAATATTCTGGATGAAGAGCTGGCCAGATACCCGGATGTGATTGCAATTTCGAGTATTGATGAGGAAGCGTCCTCGGTTCAGTTTGATCTTGCCACAATGAATGGAATCCCCATTGTCGCCTTTGAGTCGGGGAATACCTACCAGGGAATTCAGTGTACCTGCTCTACGGATAATAAAAAGGCAGCTCAGACCGCGGCGCAGAAGCTGTGCAGCGCCATCAATGAGGATGGAGATGTAATACTGGTAGTATCGGATTCTGTCTCCAAAAGCTCAAAAGATCAGGTCAGTGCATTCCGGGAGGAACTTTTTTCAAACCATCTGGGAGTAAATCTTGCAGACGTTATTTATATGGACCAGCTTGATGACATGAAGCGTCAGGCGGCAGCGGAACAGCTGGATATTGAATATGATGAAGTCGTGAAAGCCGCAGAGGTGGTTTCAGGCGAGGAAAATGCTTCTGAGAGCGAGGAAGAGGCAGTTCAGCAGGCGGCGGAACTTCTGGAGAAAGTGGATGCGGAAGCAGAGAAAATGGATGATGAGGATGTCGTTGCATGGTGCTTTGAACAGAAGCCGGATCTGAAAGGATGTTTGGGAACCAGCGAGGAAGCAACGCAGCTGATTCTGGGAGCTGCGGACAGGGCGGAAGGTCTGGATGATATGGCTGTAATCGGGTTTGACGCGGGAAAAGATCAGCTGGAAGCTCTTGAAAATGAAGAACTTGACGGTCTGATTGTACAGAACCCGTTTGGTATGGGATATGCAGCAGTTGTGGCGGCCTCCAGGACTGTTCTTCAGATCGGAAATGAGGCTCAGGTAGATACCGGATTCATATGGGTTGACAGGGAGAATATGGAGGATAAAAAGGTTCAGGCAATGCTCTATGAGTAGCAGGCGGCCGCCTCTGAATTAACTTGCATTTCATCTTCAGGTATACTACAATGATTGTAGTGCCCATACGAAGCAGATACTTAAGGCCTGTGTGGAAAAGACCGGAGTCTGTCAGCAGAGGACAAGGCATGCGGGCAATAAAATGCAGGGGAGAGATTTTATGAGTGATAATTATAAACCTCGTTCGCTGATAGAAATCGTGAATGATGTTTTGAGTACAGTACGAGATTACTACGATTCAGAGTATGTTTATTATATTGAAAAAGAACAGGATGATATTGAGACGATTTATGAGTGGTGCGCGGAAAATGTGCCGTGGCAGCGGGATCGGCTGAAGATGCTTCCGGCGGAAAACCAGCCGAAATGGATGAAGCAGGAGATTACAGATACAACTTCGGACACTTACAGTGTATTTCTTCAGCTGGACGAGGAGACAACGGCTGTTCTGGCAGCTGTGGGCGTTCACAGAGGGGGCTGTGAGATTGCTCTGATGCGGGCGGTTCTGCCGTACATTCCCCAGGCCATCGCACTGCAGAAGATGCAGAAACAGCAGGAATATCTGAGCTACCACGATGATCTTACCGGTCTGCTCAACCGGAACAGCTTCGTGGATTATCTGGATCATGTAAAAGAAAAGGAATTGAAATCTTTAGGCGCTCTGTCTATTGATATCAACGGCCTTAAGAATTTTAATAAAGAGTTCGGACGTGATTACGGCGATGAGGTTGTGATCCGCGTGGGTGAGATACTGGAGGAGTACTTCCACAGTGGAGATGTGTACCGTCTGACTGGGGACGAATATCTGGTCCTGATGGAAAACACGTCTTACGAGGATTTTACAAAACAGATCTATGCCGTTCACAGCAGGCTGGATAATATCAGTCTGGGGCTGGCTTCCATGGGATATGCGTGGGAGAAGGTTGATATCGATGTCGAGAAGCTTGTAACCAATGCGGAAGTCATGATGCGCGAGGAAAAGAAGAAGTATTATAAGAATCTTCAAAAAGGACATCATGAACCGATTATCAAACAGGATCTTCTGGAAGATATTAAACAGGGGAACTTTATCGTATGTCTGGTTCCGAAGATTGATGTGAATTCAGGAAAAGTAGCCGGAGCCGAGGCGGTGGTCCGCTATCACCACAAAGATCTGGGGATTGTGGATCCGGGAAGATATATTAACCTTCTGGAAGAGACAAAGCTTTCGCACTATCTGGATCTGTATGTATTTGAGGAGGTATGCAAAACGCTGCACCGCTGGGACATAGAGGGTATGCCTATGATCCCTGTGTCTGTCAACTTTGCGGGAGCGACTCTCCGGCAGGAGAGCATTGCTGATAAGATGCTTCTTCTTGTGGAAAAATATCATGTGCGCTGTGAATATCTTGAAGTTGAAGTGTCAGAGTCCGGAAGCGAGATGAACCAGGAGATGCTTGCCGAGACAAGCAGCAAGATCAGAAAAGCCAATGTCCGTGTGATCCTGGATCATTTCGGAGCAAAGGATTCCAGTTTCTCAATCCTGTCGCTTATGGAATTTGACGGGCTGAAACTGGATAAGAGTCTGATTACAAACATTGTGGCAAACCGGAGAAGCCAGATCGTTGCACAGGCGGTGATTGACATATGCCGGCAGCTGGGAGCTTATGTACAGGCAGCAGGCGTGGAGACGCAGGATCAGCTGAATGTACTGGCTGAGCTGGGCTGTGATTACGCGCAGGGCGCTTTCTTTAATAAGCCGATTACAATAGAGACATTTGAGGTCCGCTACTTAAGGGGATAAAAATGATCAGAACATGGGTTGCGGATGTAACTCCGCTTTACGATGAAAAATGTTATAACAGATATTATGAGGGGCTTCCGTCTTTTCGAAAAGAGAAGGCGGACGCCCTGAAATATTTATCCGGAAAGGCGCAGAGTGTGGGCGTGTGGGTCCTGTGGGAAAAAATGAGAAGCAGGTACGGGCTTGCGGAAGATGCGTCTTTCAATCTGTCCCATTCCGGAGACTGGGTGATGTGTGCCGCCCAGACGGAGGGAAAACAGGCTCAGGTGGGATGCGATATTGAAAAGCTGGGCACTCCCAGACTTAAAGTGGCGGAACGGCGTTTCTGCCGGGAGGAATATGAGAGGATTATGAAGGCGGAAACAGAGAAGGGGCAGCAGGACTGCTTTTTCCGGTACTGGGTGCTTAAAGAGAGTTTTATGAAGGCAACCCGCCGGGGAATGGGGCTTCCGCTGGATGCATTCTGTATTCAGCTGGAGGAACCGCCGAGACTTATCAGACAGCCGGCAGAGTATCCTCTGCCCTATTATTACAGAGAATATACTGTGGAAGCGATTCCCTGCAAAATGGCTGTATGCTCTACGGACAGAGAAATTGATGCCGGGCTTACAGTCTGCAGTCTGGGCCGCTGAATGAAAGGAAAACAGGAAAGACATCGGATGTTTCCTTTCTGTGTTTCAGTGTTGACGCGCCGGGGCTTGTTTGATAGGATAGAGTGAGTAGAAGAAACAAATTAATTTATCAGTGAAGGATGACGTTTATCGGTCTTTCACTTACAGCGGAAAAAAGGGGTATAAATGATACATAAGGAGGAAAGAAATGGAAGATTTAACATTTGGCGAACAGGTGAAAATTATTCTTGGAAGAAAAGGAATGACCATTAAGCAGCTTGCTGAACAGATCGAAGTACAGACAGGAAAGAAAATGTCAAGACAGAATCTGACACAGCGGCTGGGGAGAGATAATTTTCAGGAACAGGATATGCGTATGATCGCGGAGATTCTGGAGTGTCCCTTCCGTCTGAGCATTCTGGGAGGAGAAGCGCAGGCTCAGCCAATTCCTAAAAATAAGATTCCGGAGAGCAGGATAACGGTATCTGATCCGGAGAAGGTTCTGCATCCGGAGAAGCAGCCGGAACCGGCAGAGGTTCAGACAGAATATGTCCGGGAGGAGCGCCAGGCAGAGGAAACCGTACATTATCAGCCGGAAGAACAGAAAGCGGAACCGGCAGATACAGCGGAACAGCAGGAAACTGTACAGCAGAATATTGCGGCCGGGGAAGAGGAAACCCTGGAAGCAGATGAACGGGACATGACCATCGGCGAGCTGTACGATATTCATAAAGAGTTAAGTGAGATAGAGGAAAGTATAAAAGCCGGCGAGCCTGTGGAAAAGGCGAAGGAAGAACTGTCCAGAAAGAAGAAGAGCCGGTTCAGTCCGGGAAATATTTTCCTGCGCAGGAAACATACGGAAGAACCTGCCCAGAACAGGGAAGAGAAGGAGACAGAAAAGAAAGCGGAGAACAGTCCGGCAGCGGCAGAGGAACCTGTAAGACAGACAAACGCAGAGGAAACCGCCGGTTCAGCGACAGGAGAGGAAAAGACGGATTCTGTGGAAAAGGCAGAGGACTTTGAGCCGGTGATCTCCAGAGAGGATTCGGATGAAGATACGGTAGTGGGAGATGTGAATCCTTATACGGGAAGAGAGTATCAGTCCAACAGTGTCCGTATGCATCCTACACGGATCGGTTATGTGCAGGTATATGACCGGACCATCCATAAATGGACAGATATGACAGAGTGGGCGTTCTTAGGGTATCAGGAGAGGAAGAAAACGCTTCTGGGCAACGCATATGAACCGCCTATCTATCTGGATTGATCGAAATAGAAATACGAGTGCCCCGCAGCCAGGCTGCGGGGCAAATGTCAGCAGAAAGGGGAAATGATACTGTGGAATGGCGACGGTTATTGTCTGACAGACGGGAGCGGGAAAGTTCAGGACGGACAAAATCTGCTGATCTGAGAAGCGAGTTTGAAAAAGATTATCATCGGATTATCGGAAGCGCATCATTCCGCAGGCTTCAGGATAAAACCCAGGTCTTTCCGCTGGATAAGAGTGATTTTATCCGGACCAGACTGACCCATTCGCTGGAAGTTTCATCCCTGGGAAAATCTCTGGGTCAGAATATCGGTGAAAATATATTGAAATATAAGAAAAATTCCGGGTTTACGCCGAGGATGAAAGAAGACATTTCCCACATACTGGAGTGCGCGGGGCTGATCCATGATATCGGCAACCCTCCCTTCGGACATTTCGGGGAGGAGGCGATCCGGGACTGGTTTCTGGAGAATCTTCCGGCGCTTTCTTATCGGGGAAAGCGGCTGGATGAGATGTTTACCGATCAGATGAAGGCGGATTTTTATCATTTTGAAGGAAATGCCCAGGCCCTTCGTCTGGTGACAAAACTTCATTATCTGGTAGATGAGCATGGCATGAATCTAACGTACGCGCTTCTGAATACCATTATAAAATATCCGGTATCTTCTCTGGAAATCAATGAAAAAAGCGGAAATATCCGGGAAAAGAAGATGGGATACTACTATGCGGATACGGATGTATTCCGCAGGGTTACTGCCGCTACCGGAGCGGGAAACTGCAGACATCCGCTGACGTATATTCTGGAGGCAGCGGACGACCTTGCGTATAAGACTGCAGATATAGAAGATGCTTTTGTTAAGGGATTTATTTCATATTCTGCTTTGGAACGGGAACTGACAGCTCTGGATGCCCGGGAGCCGCAGTCTCCGTTCCGGGCCGGGGAGAAACTGCGCCAGCTCTATGAGAGAGGTGTGGAGAAAGGAATCAGCAATCCGGAAGATTACGCAGTGAAAAACTGGATTGTCAGCGCCCAGGGATTTCTGATCAGCTGTGCTACGTTTGGTTTTACATCAAATTATGACAGTATCATGGAAGGAAGTTTCGAAAAGGATCTTTTTTACGGGACTTTCGGAGAGAAACTGATGGATCTGCTGGGAGATATGGCTTACCGCAGAGTGTTTACCTCCCGGGCGATTTACAGAATGGAAGTTCACGAATCAACAATTCTGAACTATCTTATGGACCGGCTGGTTCATGCGGTTCTGCATTTTGATGCGGACAACAGACCGGAGTCCATTGATACAAGAATTGTATCATTTATATCGGAAAACTATAGGAATGCCTACCGGCTTCATTCCAGAGGAAAGAGCGAGGCGGAAAAGATCTATCTCCGCCTGCTCCTTGTGACCGATTATGTGTGCGGAATGACCGACAGCTACGCAAAACGGCTGTATCAGGAAATGAACGGCATTCTCTGAAAACAGCAGATTATTCGATCCGGCCGGCGCCCACGCAGCGGCACCAGTAGCCGAAATCGGCACTGTCGCTGCGCTCTTCCGGTTCCAGATCCAGGTGCCCGTTGTATTCCCGTGTAAACTGGGGGAAGCCGAACAGATCGGCAGCGCGGGCTTCACGGGAATCATAGATCCCGGGGACACCCAGCCACAGACGGCCGGACTCCTCGGCCAGCAGAAGATGATTATAATTGTGATAGCCGTGGAGCAGGAAGCTGTTGTTAGCCAGGAACCAGAAACGACGCGGGAGGACAGCAATGTCCGAACGCTGGATTTTCCTGGCTTTTTTCTTCCCTTCTGCCGGGCGGCCGCCTGAGGCGCCGGATTCTTTTTCCTGGCCGGAAATGCCTTCAGACAGGCCGGACGGCGTTTCTCCTTCGTCCGGGTTGGCGTAAGGGGATTCCGGTTCTGCGGATTCTGTCTTTTCGGGAGTTTCCTCAGGAGTCATCGGAACTGCAGGCTCCGGGATCAGGTTGTCGGGACCAGCGTCCGGTTTTGGGAAATCCGTATTTTCCGGAGCGGTGACAGGCGTCTGGCTTGTGTCATTTTCCGGGAGGGGGTTTTGAGGCCGGCTGTCTTCCGGAGCGGGGACAGGTTCCTGATCGTCTTCCTCTTCCGGAGCGGGGACAGGTTCCTGATCGTCTTCTCCTTCCGGAGCGGAGACAGGTTTCTGATTGTCTCCCTCTTCCGGAACAGGAGCAGTTCCCTCCGGGATGGTATCCTCCGCGACGGAGCCGGATTCTCCCGGTCCGTCATTTCCCGGAATGGGGCCGGCCGGCTCTTCGGCTTCCGCAGATGCAGGAGGCCGGAGCATGCTGATATCTACAGGGAAGAAAAAGGCGGAGGCCATCCAGAATAAGGGATTTTTTTCTCCGGGGAGTTTTAGCAGAAAACCATCTATTTCAGAAAGCGGACGCCCTTCGGGAAAAGAACGTTCGGATACGGGGAGACGGGCGGAGACGGTTTTCCCGAAACAGGTCAGTGTAGCGATCTGCGTTCCGGTTAGGGCAGTTCCGTCTCTGTAAAATGCATAAAGTTCAAGCGGGGCTCCGTTGCCGGCAGAGATGCCGCGGACGTGGATCTGAAGGATACAGGTCTGATAGCGGTGGGAGATTTTGATAAAGCCAACATTTCTCCTGCGGGTGTTATTTTCATACTCATATAAATAAAAAATACCGGGATTCATACAATACCTCTGGTCTTGTCTCTTTTCATTCCAGTCTATTCAGTACGGCGGAAAAAAAGAACAGAGACGGAAAGGAAAAATATGTCAGCAGAGAAAACAGATATTATTGCAGAACAGAAAAAAACAGATGAAAAATATATGAAGGAAGCCATCCGGCAGGCGAAAAAAGCGTATAAGCTGGATGAGACTCCCATTGGCTGCGTAATAGTACATGACGGGAAGATCATTGGCCGGGGATACAACCGGAGAAATACGGATAAAAGTCCTCTTGCCCATGCGGAGATCACAGCGATCCGGAAGGCCAGCAGAAAGCTGGGCGACTGGAGACTGGAAGAGTGTACGCTTTATGTTACGCTGGAACCTTGCCAGATGTGTGCCGGAGCGATTGTGCAGTCCCGGGTGACCAGAGTGGTGGTCGGTTGTATGAACCCGAAAGCGGGATGCGCCGGATCTATCCTGAATCTTCTGGATATGAAAGAATTTAATCACCGGGCGGAGCTTGAGACAGGAATACTGGAGGAAGAGTGCAGCGCCCTGATGACAGGATTTTTCCGGGAGCTCAGAGAGAGGAAAAAAATGCGGAAGAAAGCCGCTGCCGGATTGCAGGATGCTGCAGACTGAGCGTTCAGTGGATGCCGTACGGCGGATAAAAGCTGTGAGGCAGATAGAGGAATAAAAAAGAGGTACGCAGTGAAAAGCTGCTGTACCTCTTTTAATTTTATTGAAAATAAAAATGAATTTCTCTTTTGCGTGCATTGCGCTTCGAACTTGGTCCACAGACGTTACCCCGGCAGTTAACTCAGCCCAGGCACCCTCACGGCACCCGGAAGGTCCTGCTTAGTGCTGCTCCGTTCCCGGCCTGACACGGTTCACAGGTTCCCGTCGCGTGAGACCCGGACATCAACGTCACTTACCGGGGGCAGCCCTGCAGACTGTCGCCCTCTGCGCAATATCACCCCTGCTATAGCGGATTGCAGGTACAAGGTACCGCTAACACCCCGGCTGCACGAGTCTTAATTTTACATGGTTTTGCGGGAAATGTCAATGTGCGGGGGATAATTTGTTTATAAGACGGGGAACATTCCGCCATTCGGACGGAATCCGGAATCTGCTGCTGCAGAGTTCCTCCCTGCCGGGGGCGTCGGTGTTATCGTGAAAAATACAAAGACCGGATAAACACATTTTTACATGAAAAAACAAAATTATACCATGGGTTTTTCTGTTCTTTTTTATTACAATATATCGTGTGTAATACTATTAGGTGTAATAGCGGCAGGGAAGGAGGAGAAGAGAGAAAAGCCTATGAAAAAACGCATAATTTCATAGCTGAAGAAACAGCAGAAAAAATATGAAAAAGCAGGCAGCTGCCGCATTCAGATGCGGCGGCTGCCTCTGTTTAATGCCGGGAAAAGAAAATACGGACTTCAGAAAAACGCATTTTTACATGCAGTACCCACAGGAATACATGTTAAATATTACCGCGCTGCGCTATGCTTATATCAGATTGAAAAACAAGAAAAAACAAAAAAGTTAGGAGGAGACAGGACATGAAAAAGAAACGGGTGGCTTTATTATTATGTGCGGCAATGGTTGCTTCTCTGGCAGCAGGATGCGGAAACGGGGGCTCATCTGATGAAGGCGGCAGCAGCGGTGATCCGGTTACAATCAGTTATGCGTGCTGGGATTCCAATCAGGCGAAACTGATTCAGACAATTGCAGATGAATTTGAAGATGAAAATCCGAATATCAAGATCGATATTCAGGTAACAGGCTGGGACGATTACTGGACTGCACTTGAGGCGGCCGGTACAGGCGGATCTCTTCCGGATACATTCTGGATGCATTCCAATAACATTTACTATTACGGCTCCAATGACCAGCTTCTGGATCTTACAGACTATATCGAAGAAAGTGATGAGATCGACCTGGCTAATTATCCCGAGGGGCTGACTCAGATTTATAATATTGAGGGGGCGCAGTACGCGATTCCGAAAGACTACGATACAATTGCACTCTGGTATAATAAGACCCCGTTTGATGAAGCGGGATTGTCCTATCCGGATGAGACATGGACATGGGACGATCTGAGAGCGGCTGCGGAAAAGCTGACCAAGGATGACGGATCCCAGTATGGATTCTGCGCAGGCCTTCATAATCAGGAAGGGTATTATAACTTTGTATATCAGAACGGCGGCGAGATCATTACAGAAGATAAGACAAAGTCGGGATATGATGAGGAAAAGACTATAGAAGGAATTCAGGAGTACTTCAGTTATGTATGGGACGGTCTTTCGCCGGCGATCTATGATGACCAGGCAAGAGCAGAAGCCATTCAGAACGGCCTCTGCGCAATGGGATTATTCGGATCCTGGAATCTGTCGAGCTTTGCATCTACAGACTTTATGACAGAGAACTTTGACTGCGCTGTACTTCCTTCCTCCAATGACGGCGGACGGGCGTCTATCTTTAACGGACTTGGAAATGCGATTGCCGCAACAACAGAACATCCGGACGAGGCATGGAAATGGGTGGAATACTTAAGCAGCAAAGAAGGACAGGAGAGACAGGCAGAACTTGGTATCGCGATTTCCGCTTATAACGGAACTGCTGATAAGTTTTCTGAAGCTTACCCGATGTTCAATACACAGTGCTATATTGACATGGTGGATTATGCTCAGATCCGTCCGTACTCCAATCAGACAAGTGTATGGGAAGACAAGGCATATGAGACGCTGAGAAGCGCATATACAGGAGATGAAGATCTTACGCAGGCCTGCAAAAACACAGCAGAGATGATGAATGAGGCTCTGGCAGCAGAGGGAAAATAATCCGATTATAAAACCATAAAGCGGCAGCTTTTGTCTGCCGCTTTTTTGACAGGAGAGAGTAGCGTGAAAAAGAAAATAAGTAAAAAAACATGGAGTGAGTGGAAATGGGCCTGGTTCATGATCGCTCCGACAATGATCGGCCTTATTGTGCTGAACATCATTCCGATTTTTCAGACATTATATCTGAGTTTCTTTAAGAGCGGAGCATTCGGAAAAGGGAATATTTTTGTAGGTCTTAAAAATTATGTGACCCTGATTCATGACCCGCAGGTGTGGTATGCTGTGAGGAATACACTGGTATATACCTGTATTGTTGTTCCTGTTACAACGGTGATTGCGCTGCTGCTTGCGGTAGCGCTGAATGGGGAAATGAAAGGAAAGGGAATATACCGGACCATTTATTTTATCCCCATGGTTGCGGCGCCGGCGGCGGTGACAATGGTATGGAAGTGGCTTTATAACAATCAGTACGGCCTGATCAATCATTTCCTGAACAGCATAGGCCTGGACAGTGTCAACTGGATTGACGATCCGAAAGTTGCCATGATATCCATTGCGATTATCGGAATCTGGAGCAACATCGGATACAGTATGGTTCTTCTTCTTGCCGGTCTGCAGGAGATACCGAGAGATTACTATGAGGCGTCCAATATTGACGGGGCAAGCCCTGTAAAGCAGTTTTTCTCTATTACAGTGCCGCTGGTATCCCCTACACTGTTCTTTGTTCTTGTTACAAGTATTATTACTGCAATGCAGATGTTTGATGTAGTTTATATGATGCTGGACGTAACCAGTCCTTCGTATGACAGCACGGTAACACTTGTGTACCTTTTCTACAACAACTCATTTAAGTATTCGAACAAAGGATATGGTTCTGCGATTGTAATGCTGCTTCTGGCGATTATTATGATTATTACAGTAATCCAGCAGAAACTGCAGAAAAAATGGGTGAACTACATGTAAGGAGATGGAACAAAGATGAAGAAGAAAAGAACGATTTCCAGAATAATATTACATATTATTCTTATTATCGGGGCATGTATTATGATTCTGCTCTTTCTGTGGATGATCCTGACGTCACTGAAGACGGTCAGCGAGTCCACATCCATGAACCCGTTTATCTTTTTCCCGGAAACTCTGCAGTGGGAGAACTATCTTAATGTTATAAAGCAGAATGACTTTATCCGGCTGTACTTTAATACGTTTGCCATGATGTTCTTCCGTGTACTCTGCGGCGTTCTGTTCAGCGCAATGGCTGCATATGCATTTGCCCGTCTGGAATTCCCGGGGAAAAAGGCAGGGTTTGGTCTGGTACTCTTTCAGATGATGGTGCCGACCCAGATCTTTATTATTCCCCAGTATCTGATGGTAGACAAACTGGGTCTTAGGAATACCATATTTGCCCTGGTATTTCCGGGACTGGTCAGCGCATTCGGAACGTTTCTTCTGCGGCAGTTTTTTATGGGACTTCCGAAAGAGCTGGAAGAATCCGCCAGACTGGACGGCTGCAATATCTGGCAGACATTCTGGAAGGTAATGCTGCCCCTTACAAAGTCGGGTCTGGTGGCGCTGGGGATCTTTACCGCTCTGTTCTCGTTTAAAGATCTGATGTGGCCGCTGATTGTAAATACAAACTCAGACGCCGCTACACTGTCATCGGCGCTCTCTAAAATATCCAGCGCGTATTCGGTAAATTATCCGGAACTGATGGCCGCGGCAGTGCTGGCAATCTGGCCGATGATGCTGGTTTATATCATTTTCCAGAGACAGTTTATTGAAGGAATTGCAACGTCAGGAGGAAAATTATAAATGCCTGTTTGTTACTCAGAAAAATCCAGGGAAATACATATTTTTAATGATTTCATCAGCTATATTATTCAGATCCTTGACAACGGGGAGCTCTGTAACCTTTATTATGGGAAAAAGATCGGACATAAGGATGACTTTTCCTATTTGCTGGAAGGCAGACTGCGGTCGCTGGCCGTATATACAAAAGAAAAGGATTACTTTATGAGTCCTCAGTATACCCGCATGGAATATCCCTGTACCGGCACCGGGGATTTCCGTGAGCCTGCATTTGAAGTCCGCCAGGAAAACGGCAGCTGTGTTATGCGTATGAAGTATCAGGGCCACAATGTGTTTGCCGGAAAAAGAAAGCTGAAAGGCCTTCCTGCGACTTACGTTGAAGATGAAGAGGAAGCGGAGACAGTAGAAATTCTTATGGAAGACAGCCTGACCGGGCTGAAATGTATTCTGTCGTATACGGTTTTCCGGGATTACCCTGCACTGGCCAGAAGTGTAAAGTTTATGAATCAGGGAAATGAGACGGTTACTCTGGAAAGGGTGCTGAGCGCCAGTATTGATCTGGCGGATTCGGACTATAAAATGCTCAGCCTTACCGGCGCCTGGGCAAGGGAACGGTCCGTCAGAATCAGAAAACTGGAACATGGCCTTCAGGGAACGGGAAGCAGAAAGGGATGCAGCAGTTCCGAGTTTAATCCGTTTCTGGCTCTGGCGCGGCCGGATACGACGGAGCAGCAGGGAACAGCCATGGGATTCAGTCTGGTTTACAGCGGGAATCACCTGGAACGGGTTGATGTGGATACCTGCGATATGGCGCGGGTTCAGATCGGGATCCATCCGGACGGGTTTTCCTGGGAGCTGAAGCCGGGAGAAGAATTCCAGAGTCCGGAAGCAGTAATGGTTTACTCGGAAAAAGGGTTTAACGGAATGAGCCAGACATATCATTCTCTGTACAGAAGCAGGCTTGCAAGAGGGTACTGGAGAGACCGGCCCCGCCCGATTCTGATCAATAACTGGGAGGCGACGGGACCGGATTTTACAGAGGAAAGTATTCTTCAGATTGCGAAAACCGCAAAAGAACTGGGGATTGAGATGTTTGTACTGGACGACGGATGGTTCGGGAAACGGAATAATGATTTCGCCGGTCTTGGAGACTGGAATATAATTAATAAAGATAAGCTTCCGGGCGGCATAACCGGCCTGGCGGCAAAGATTAATGAAATGGGAATGAAATTCGGGCTGTGGATAGAACCGGAGATGGTAAATAAGTATTCCGAACTTTTCCACAGCCATCCGGACTGGATTATTCAGACTCCGGGCAGAACTCCATTGCCTTCCAGAAATCAGTATGTGCTTGATTTTTCCCGCCCCGAAGTGGCGGACTATATCTGCAGTATAATTGAAGATCTTCTGGGAAAAGCGGATATTTCCTATGTAAAATGGGACATGAACCGGTACATAACCGAGTGTTATTCGAAGGCGGCAGCGCCGGGAGAGCAGGGAAAGGTATTCCACCGGTATATTCTTGGCGTATATCGGATGTATGAAAGACTGACTTCTGAATTTCCCCATGTGCTTTTTGAATCATGTGCAAGCGGCGGCGCCCGTTTTGACCCGGGCATGCTTTACTATGCGCCGCAGGTCTGGACCAGTGATGATACAGATGCTATGGAAAGAGTAAAGATTCAGTACGGCACGTCCTATGTGTACCCTCTTTCAAGTATGGGAAGCCATGTGTCAGCAGTGCCGAATCAGCAGGTGGGACGGACTACGCCCCTGGAAACAAGGGCAAATGTGGCTTTTTTCGGAACATTCGGCTATGAGCTGGATCTGAACCACCTGTCGGAAGGGGAGCGGCAGATGGTGGAAACTCAGGTGGCATTTATGAAAAAGCACCGCAGGCTGATCCAGCAGGGCAGATTTTACAGGCTGAAAAGTCCTTTTGCAGACAGTGAGAGTGCCTGGATTGTTGTCTCGGAAGACCGGAGAGAAGCGCTGGCAGGATATTACAGAATGGCAAAGACACCCAATGGACCCTGGAAAAGACTGTATCTGGCTGGCCTTGAAAAGTCGGGGAAATATATGATTGAGGGAAAAGAGGAGCAGATATTCGGCGGGGATGAGCTGATGAATGCAGGGATGGTTATCTCGGATCAGGATCTCTGCGCGGACGGCGGAGACTACAGTTCAGCTGTCTTCTATCTGCGGCAGATCTGAAAGGTATTTAATATAAGGTGTTTCATGACAGGTGTAAAGAAGAAAAACTCTTTGAATGGAATCTGCAGGATGCAGCATTCAGAGAGTTTTTTATGATTATTTGCTGTTCAGGTAATCTGTGCGGTACTGTGACGGGGAAATGCCGGTTTCCTTTACGCCGGGCACGTTTGCTGTTGTATCGCAGAGAAGCTGAAAAAGCCGGTATGTATTCCCGATACATTCATATTCCAGCGAATTGTGCTTCAGAAAGTCCTGCATACACTGGCGGATTTCATCAGCGCGGCAGGAAGGGGCAAATACAGGATGACTGCTGGTAATACCGGCTTTATACAGCAGTTCGGAAGTTTTCTGTCCGTTGAAATGGATCCAGATGTAATTCCAGGGGGTATCGGTGCTTGCCGCATAGTAGGCTACCAGCTTCGGCGGAATAACAAAAGCCTGCCCTGCGGAAACAGGGAATTCCTGATCCTGCAGGTACAAAGCGCCCGTTCCCTCCAGAATATAATGAAGGACATAATTATTGCGGATAATGGGGCCGAAACTGTATCCGGAAGGGCATTTCTGGCATCCTATTTCGTACAGGTTCAGGTCATCGTAGGAGTCGTAATTTACAAAATAGCATTCATCGTAATGTCTGGTTCCCAAAGTACTCGCCTCTTTTATTCATGTATTTTCTGAATCGTTTTCTCAATTTGGTGAAGTATTGCAGAATTCCCGCTGCAGATATATAGAAAATAGAACGAAAAATCTTTTCTTGTATCTTTATAAGTCTACACTATTCATGCGGGAAAAGCAACTTTACTTGTATAAAAAAATATAGTAAAATTTTCAATTGGAAATTGTTTTCAGATTATAAAAATACCCGGAAAAAGAGGAGCTGTTTTATGAAAATTTTACTGGCAGCCATCAATGCGAAATATATTCATTCCAATCCCGCTGTGTACAGCCTGCGGGCCTACGCATGCAGGTATAAAGAGGATATCGGAATTACGGAATATACAATAAATCAGACCGTAGACGAGATCCTGATGGATATTTACAGACGCCGTCCGGATATTCTGTGTATCTCCTGCTATCTGTGGAATATTCGTTATGTGGAACAGGTAATCCGGGAGATCCCGAAGATTCTGCCGGAGATTACGATCTGGCTCGGAGGTCCGGAGGTTTCTTTTGACGGAAGAGAGAGGCTGGAGTCCTGTTCGTGCCTGACCGGCATTATGTGCGGAGAAGGAGAGGAGACGTTTCTTGAACTGATGGATTATTATCACGGTCAGACAGAGCCGGGGGCGACGCTGGAGCAGATCAGGGGGATTGTGTATCGGGATGAATCGGGAAACATCCATATCAATCCGCCCCGGCCGGTGATGGATTTAAGCAGAGTGCCCTTTGTTTACAGCCATATTGAAGATTTCAGAAACCGGATTATCTACTATGAGTCCAGCCGGGGGTGTCCTTTTTCCTGCAGTTACTGTCTGTCTTCCATAGATAAATGTCTTCGTTTCCGTGATATCGGACTGGTAAAAAAGGAACTGCAGTTTTTTATTGATCACGAAGTGCCCCAGGTGAAGTTCGTAGACCGGACCTTTAACTGCAGACATGACCATGCCATGGCAGTGTGGAGTTATATTAAAGAACATGACAGAGGAATTACAAATTTTCATTTTGAGGTGGCGGCGGATCTCTTAAATGAAGAGGAGATCCGGCTGATTCAGGGAATGCGCCCGGGGCTTATACAGCTTGAAATCGGCGTTCAGTCGGCCAATGAGCAGACGATCCGGGAGATCAGAAGAAAGATGGACCTGGAAAAAGTGGGCCAGGTTACTGCCCGGATCCGGGAAGGCGGCAATGTACACCAGCATCTCGACCTGATCGCGGGACTTCCGTATGAGAATTATGAAAGTTTTATCCGTTCATTTAACCGGGTGTATGCCATGAAGCCGGATCAGCTTCAGCTTGGTTTCCTCAAAGTGCTGAAAGGATCTCTTATGCACGATAAAGCCCGGGAATACGGCCTGATCTCCCAGGAACGTCCTCCCTACGAAGTCCTTTCTACAAAATGGCTTTCCTACGGAGATATTATCCGGCTTAAGCAGGTGGAGGAGATGGTGGAAATCTACTATAACAGCGCCCAGTTCAGATATACGATGGCGCATCTGGAGCGGGAGTTTTCTTCTCCCTTTGCCATGTATGAGGCGCTGGCTCTGTATTATGAGGCGGAAGGCCTGTCAAAAGTCAGCCATTCCAGGCTGGCCAGGTATGAGATCCTGTACCGGTTTATCCGGGCGCGGCAGGTGAAAAATACGGAAGAATATCTGGAGTGGTTGACATTGGACCTGTATTTGAGGGATAATGTGAAAAACCGCCCGGATTTTCTGGGAGAAAGCCGGGTGTCCAGAGAAGAAGCCTCTGCATTTTATAAAAAGGAAGCGGAGGAATTCCGTTATCTGAAGGGGTATGAGGGCTATGACAGGAATCAGCTCCGCAAGATGACGCATCTGGAGAGAGTGAGGGGGAAGCTGCTGCTGTTTGACTACCGGAGCCGGAACAGGCTGACCAATGACGCGTCAGTGTTCTGTGTGGACGGCCCGGCGCCGACGGCGGATGATGGAGAGGAGCCGGAGAAGAAATGAATTTCTATGATAAAAAAATCAGACGTATCATATCTATTATCATTATAGCGATTGTGGCGGCAATGATTATTACGATGGTGGTGCCGTATATCGTATAAAATACAGAGAAGAACGATATATTTTATACAGGAGCGCAGGGCGCGGACCAGGGGGCCGGCCGGGTGCAGGATTCAGAAACAGAGCGGAGCTGACGGAAATGGAAAAGAAGAGACAGAAAACAAAGAGACGCGCTGCAACAGTGCGCAGAAGGACTGTAATTCTGGGGATTTTTGTGGCCGCGGCGGCGCTTCTGATTATCATTGTCATAAACAGCCTGCTTCGGCGGACCGTTGAAAAATATGATCCGGATATTATTATTAACGGTGTTTATATCGGAGAGACAGATGTATCCGGTATGACGGCGGAGGAGGCGCAGACAGCGGTTACTGAGGCGTCCGGGGAGGTGTCCGGCGGCCTGATTGTTTTTACTCTGGAAGACGGGAGGGAAGCAAGGGCGACCCTTAAAGAACTGGGACTCTCGGTAAAAGACCTGGAGAAAATCACAGAGCAGGCGGCGGACTACGGAAAAAAGGGAAGCCTTGTAGAGTGTTATAAAATCCTGAAAGCTTCGGAAAAAGGCAGACAGAAAAGATATCCGGTCCGGTACCAGATCACAGAGGAGTCGGCCGGAGAGGTTCTTGCAGCCCGTATGAACAACATCCTGGAGGCGCCGGAAAATGCGGCGATTATTCAGAAAGACGGCGCGGCGGTTATACAGGAAGATGTGCCTGGAGAAGCGCTGAATCTGAAAAAGACAGTGGCGGCGGTAAACGATCTGCTCGGCAGCGGCTGGAATAAAAAAGGCGGGCAGGTGCAGGCTGTGCTGGAGGAAGCGCAGGCGGAGATCCGGACGGAAGATCTGGAGGAGATTACCGATGTGCTGGGAAGTTACAGCACCAGCTATGCAGGAAGCCCGGAGGGGCGGAAGAAAAATATTGAATCCGGGGCGGCACATTTAAGCGGCATACTGCTTCAGCCCGGAGAGGAAGTTTCGGCCAGTGAGCTGACGGCTCCCTATACGGAAGAAAACGGATACGCCCCTGCGCCTTCCTATGCAGGAAACGAAGTAGTAGAATCCATGGGCGGAGGGATCTGTCAGGTGACGACCACTCTGTATAATGCGCTTCTCTATGCGGAACTTGAGATTACGGAGCGGTGCGAGCATTCTATGATGGTTTCTTATGTGGATCCTTCCAGGGATGCGGCCATAGCAGAAGGCGTAAAAGATCTGAAGTTTAAAAATAATCTGGAAAATCCGGTATATATCGGAGCGTCGGCGGAGGAAGGGACGCTTACATTTTATGTATATGGAAAAGAGTACCGGCCTTCCGGACGGAGTGTGGAATATGAGAGCGAAACTCTGGAGACCATAGAGCCGGAGAACACCGCTTATGTGGCAGTGGAAGAAAGTATAGGGACTATGTACACGGAGAGCGAGGGGACGGCCGGGCATACCGCCCAGCTGTGGAAGATCGTAACGGAAAACGGAGAAGAGACCAGCCGGGAGGCGGTTAATTACAGTTATTATCTGGCCACGGACAGAGTCGTGGCAGTGGGCACGGCGTCAGATGACGCGGAGGAGACCGCGCAGATGGAAGCGGCAGTAAATACTCAGGATGAAGAGACGATAACAGCGGTGATGAATCAGATTACAGAGAACCGCAGCCGGAAGGATGACAGCGGGACGACGTCCGGGGAAGAGACAGACGGAAGCGGAGGAACAGAGGAGGAGACAGATGAAACCGGGTAATATTACACAGACGGCCTGGAACCGGTCTGTGAAGAAACAACTTCATACAGAAATGCGGTATTCGGTTTTCCGTCCGTCTCCGGAAGAAAACTGTTCCGGACTGCATGGGGCTTCAGAAGGAGCTGCCGTGTGGAGCAGCGCTTCTGTTGCGGGGGATTCTCCCCGGACGGTCTGGTATGCGGCTCTTCAGGCGGCGGGAAATCTGGCGGCCCGGGGTGTGGCGCCGCAGGGAGTGTCGTTTCGGATTCTGTTTCCGGAGGAAACGGAAGAAGAGATGCTTGCGGCGGCAGCAGGCGAGGCGCAGGAAGTGTGCGGCCGGATGGGAACCGATCTTACCTGTCTGCAGGGAGAGGTGAATCCGGCGGTCCGGCGGATGGTCGTGCTGGCGGATGCCGCCGGCATGGCTGACGGCAGAGATTTTACGGAAATTATGAGCCCCGGGCAGGAGATCCTGCTCTGCGGGTATACCGGCCTGGAAGGCATGCTGCGCATTCTCGATGAGGCAGAAGAAGAGCTGGCGGGAAGATTTGTTCCTTCTTTTCTCGGACAGGCCAGAGCGCTTCAGGAGGATCTGGTGATGCCGGAGCAGATGCTTGCCGGATGCCGGGCAGAAGCGTCCGGCGGCGGAAGACTGATTTCCGCCGCCCGTCAGATCGGCAGCGGCGGCATACTGGCTGCACTGTGGGAGATGGCGGAGATATCGGGAACGGGCCTGGAAGTAAGCATGGAGGCTATGGCGCTGAAACAGGAAACCGTGGAGATCTGTGAATATTTTCAGATTAATCCCTATCAGATGACTTCGGCGGGAAGCTATCTGATCGCCACAGAACATGCAGAAGAACTGATGGGTGTTCTGGAGAAGGCGGGCGCGCGAGCCGGAAGGCTTGGGATTGCCAAAGCGCAGAATGCGCGGGTGATCACAAGCGGAGAAGAGACAAGATATCTGGACCGGCCTGCCCCGGACAGCCTGGTGTGCTGGCAGCGGGAACGGCCTTTTGGAAATAAATGACAGAATATATTTCATAAACAGGAGGAAATGGTATGAGTGAGAGAAAAGAAACTCTGAGAATGGAAATATTGAAAGATATTGAAAAGAACAGCCGGGTGAATCTGGGTGAGCTTGCAGTTATGCTGGGAGTGGAAGAGACGGATGTGGCAAATGAGATGGCGGAGATGGAGAAAGAGAAAATCATCTGCGGGTATCATACACTGATTGACTGGGACAAGGCAGGCGTTGAGATGGTGACAGCGCTGATCGAGGTCCGCGTAACACCTCAGAGAGACCGGGGATTCGACCGGATTGCAGAGAGGATCTACAACTATCCGGAAGTGTATGCGGTATATCTGATTTCCGGAAGCTACGACCTGCTTGTGACAATCGAGGGCAAGACGCTGAAGGAGGTTTCCCGGTTTGTATCTGAAAAACTTTCTCCTATCGATGAAGTGCTGAGCACTGCAACGCACTTTATTCTGAAAAAATATAAAGACCACGGAACCATTATGGTTCCCCGCAAGGAGTCGGAAAGGATGCTGGTGACACCGTGATGAGAAATCCGTTATCAAAAAAAATCATCGATATTCAGCCTTCCGGGATCCGCAAATTTTTTGATGTGGCAAATGAGATGGAGGATGCAATTTCTCTGGGTGTGGGAGAACCGGATTTTGATACTCCGTGGAGAATCCGTGAGGAAGGTATATTTACACTGGAAAAGGGAAAAACATTTTATACATCCAATGCAGGACTGCAGGAACTGAGAAATGAGATCTGCCGTTATCTGGAACGGAAGATCCATGTATCCTACGATCCGAAGCACGAGACGCTGGTTACGGTAGGAGGAAGCGAGGCCATTGACATCGGCCTGCGCTGCATGCTGGATCCGGGAGATGAGGTTCTGATTCCCCAGCCCAGCTATGTGTCCTATCTGCCCTGTACGGTTATGGCTGACGGCGTTCCCGTAGTGGTGCCTCTTCAGTACGAAAATGAATTTAAACTGACGGTGGAGGATCTGGAGAAACATACAACGCCGAAAACAAAAGTCCTTGTCATGCCTTTCCCGAATAATCCTACCGGATCGATTATGACCCGGGAGGATCTGGAACCTGTTGCAGAGTTTGTAAGAGAGCATGATCTGTATGTTATGTCCGACGAAATTTATTCTGAACTTACATACGGGACAGAACATGTTTCCATCGCAAGTCTCCCGGGAATGCGGGAGCGCACCATTGTAATCAATGGATTTTCCAAAGGGTTTGCCATGACAGGATGGAGACTGGGCTACTGCTGCGGGCCTGCGCGGATTATTGAGCAGATGACAAAACTGCATCAGTTTGCCATTATGTGCGCGCCGACAAACAGCCAGTACGCGGCAGTGGAAGGACTGCGCAACTGCCAGGATGAAGTGGAGGAGATGCGCAGATCCTACAATGAAAGAAGAAGGTTCCTGATGCACGAATTTAAGCGGATGGGCCTGGAGTGCTTTGAACCCTTCGGTGCTTTTTATGTATTCCCAAGCATCAAGGAGTTCGGTATGAGTTCAGAAGAATTCGCCGAAAGGCTGCTGATGGAAGAAAAAGTGGCGGTCGTTCCGGGAACCGCATTCGGAGAATGCGGGGAAGGGTTCCTACGAATTTCCTATGCATATTCCATAGAAGACCTGAAAGAGGCTCTTGGTCGTGTAGAAGACTTTATCCGGCGCCTGAGAGCTGAGTGAAATGTATAAACAACAGAGATAATTTGAGAAAAAGGGGACGGACCCCTTTCCAAAAGGGTCTGTCCCCTTTGGGATAAGGAGTCAGAATATAATGAATATTGTGCTTCTGGAGCCGGAGATTCCGGCCAACACAGGTAATATCGGCAGAACGTGTGTGGCCGCCGGAGCGCGGCTTCATCTGATCGAACCGCTGGGGTTTCATCTGTCCGAGAAGGCGCTGAAGCGGGCGGGAATGGATTACTGGAAGGATCTGGATGTAACTACCTATATTGATTATCAGGATTTTCTTGATAAAAATCCCGGAGCCAGAATTTATATGGCTACGACGAAAGCCAGGAGGATGTACACGGAAGTATCCTATGAACCGGACTGTTATATTATGTTCGGAAAAGAAAGCGCGGGAATTCCCGAGGAAATTCTTGTGGAGAATGAGGAGCGCTGCGTACGGATTCCCATGGGAAACGGAATCCGTTCTCTGAATCTGGGAAATTCCGCCGCCATTATCCTGTATGAGGCGCTTCGGCAGAATGGATTCCCGGATCTGCAGGAAACGGGTAATCTGCACCGGCTGAAATGGACGGATATAAGAGAATAGGGAGATGAATTTACGGACATTGGCAAAATAGACTGTCAATGTCCGTTTTTTTATAAATGTTTTGAATATTATGCCGAACTGGTATATAATATCTTTAAATTAGTTTGTTAAAATCTGCCAAAAAGATCCTCTGTATGAATATGGATGAAACAGGAAATGCTAAAAAGGATGTATTTTGCAGAGCGGCAGGGAAGGTGGTGCGTGACGTATGGTGGAAGAGACGATCCGGGAGATCCGCGCGGCAGAAGCCAGAGCAGATGAGATTGTAAAAGAAGCCCGGGAAAAGAGTGCGCAGACGGCGGAGCAGGCCGAAGAGAAAGCGCGGCAGATCCAGGAGGAAATTACGGCAGAGGCCGGGGCAAAGGCACAGAAGATCTCCTTTCAGGCGGAGGAACGAGTCCGGCGGAAGGAGAAGGAAGCAAAAGACCTTCTTGACAAGGAGATTCTGGAACTGAAAACATCTGCGGAGAAGAAAAAAGCAGAGGCAGTGGACCTTGTTATTTCCCTGCTTGTATAGTTCTGAAAAGAAAACAGGCAAAGGAGGGGTGAGACGATGGCGGTACTTAAAATGCAGAGAATCACAGTCTGCGCACTGAAAAAGGACCGGAAAGCAATCCTGGAAAAGCTGCAGAGTATGGGTGTCCTTCAGGTGGATCCTGTGCTTGAAAATGACAGTGATTTTAAAACAATGGATACGGCGGGACAGCGGATGGGATTTGAAAAGGCGGCAGCTGCCGTGGACCAGGCTCTGGACATTCTGGATAAATATGTGCCGGAAAAGAAATCTGTCTTTGCTGCTCTTGAAGGCAGGAAGGTGATTACGGCCAAAACAGAAGCTCAGGTCAGAGAAAAGCGGAGAGAACTGCTAAGAACAGCCAGACAGATCTCGGAGCTGGACCGGGAAAGGGCGGAGCAGAACAGCCTTATAGCAAAACTGGAAAACAATATTGAAAGTCTTGAACCCTGGATGAATCTGGATGTGCCCGTAAAGACACAGAGTACCAGGCGTACGGTTCTGATGCCCGGAACTATGCCGGGAGGCACGACGCAGGAAGAGATATATGAGATTCTTGCGGAGAAGGCGCCGCAGGCAGAAGGGGCGGATATTCATATCGTTTCTTCGGAGCCGGGTATGGTTTATCTGACGGTGCTCTGTATGAAAGAGGACGCCCGGGACGTGGAGGATGCGCTTAGAAGCGCTGGCTTTGCAAGGCCTTCTCATATCTGGGACGATGCTCCTGTACAGGAGAAACAGGAACTTCTGGAACAGATTCAGGACTGCAGGAAGAAGATCTCTCAGATCAAAGAACAGATCAGCACTCTTGCCCGGGAGAGAGAACCGCTGAAAATTGTGGCGGATTATTACCGGGTGCGGGCAGACAAATATGCAGTGCTGGGAGAACTTCCACAGTCGCACAGAACTTTTGTAATCAGCGGATATATTCCCCGGTGTGAAGCAGATTATGTGGCAGGAGATCTGCTGGAAAGATATGACTGTGCAGTAGACGTGGAAGAACTCCGGGAAGATGAGGAGGCGCCGGTGATTCTGAAGAACAATCCATTCTCTGCGAACATGGAAGGAATAGTGGAATCATACGGACTGCCCCATAAAGGGGAGATTGACCCGACTACAATAATGTCCTTTTTCTATATCTTCTTTTTCGGAATGATGCTTTCGGATGCGGCCTACGGCGCGCTTGTAGCGCTTATATGCGGTATCCTGGTCCGGAAGTTTCCGGGCATGTCCCAGGGCATGAAAAAGTCGCTGAAACTGTTTTTCTACTGCGGGCTGTCCACCCTTGTCTGGGGAATCCTGTTCGGAGGATATTTCGGAAATATTGTGGACATTGTGTCAGAGAAGTTTTTCGGACATACGGTTACCGTGCCGGCCCTCTGGTTTATTCCGCTGGATGATCCTATGAAACTGCTGGTGTATTCCCTCCTGTTCGGAGTGATTCACCTGTTTGTGGGTCTTGGAATCAAAGGGTATCTGTGTCTGAAGGATAAAAAATACATGGATTTTTTCTGTGATGTGGTTCTGTGGTTTATGCTGCTTACGGGGCTGATCCTGATGCTTCTTCCAAGCGACATTTTTGCTTCCATAGCCCAGACAGAGATTGTATTTCCGCCTGTGCTCAACCGGACGGCTCAGATTCTGGCGGCGGCAGGGGCGGCCGGCATTGTGCTGATGTCGGGCAGGGGCCATAAAAATCCGGCGCTCCGGCTGGCACTGGGAGCCTATGATCTCTACAATATAACCGGATGGCTCAGTGATGTACTGTCCTATTCCCGCCTTCTGGCGCTGGGGCTGGCCACGGGCGTTATTGCATCTGTTATCAATCAGATGGGAAGTATGCTTCCGGACAATCTGATCGGAGTGGTGTTTTTTGTTCTTATATTCCTGGTGGGCCACGCCATGAATCTGGCCATTAATCTGCTTGGCGCGTACGTACACACGAACCGTCTGCAGTTTGTGGAATTTTTCGGAAAGTTTTATGAGGGCGGAGGCAGGCCCTTCACTCCTTTTAAGGAGAATACAAAATATACAGAGGTAAAGGAGGAAACTTTATTATGAATATCTTGAGTGAGTTGGGGATTGTGTATGCATTGCTCGGCGCGGCCGTTGCCGTTCTGTTTGCGGGATGCGGTTCAGCGATTGGTGTAGGAATTGCCGGTCAGGCAGCCTCCGGAGTTGTAACTGAAGATCCAAGTAAATTCGCAAAAGTGCTGATTATTCAGCTTCTGCCCGGCACCCAGGGACTCTATGGACTGCTGGTAGGATTTATTACTCTGTCAAAAATCGGTATTCTGGGCGGAGGGATTGCTGATCTTTCCGTGACGACAGGACTGCTGATTCTTGCAGCCTGCCTGCCCGTGGGAATTGTGGGGCTGCTTTCCGGTATTTCCCAGGGAAAAACAGCAGCTGCAGCAATCGGTATCGTGGCGAAGAAGCCGGATCAGTTCGGAAAAGCCATGCTGTTTCCGGCCATGGTCGAGACTTACGCGATCCTGGCTCTTCTGATTTCTTTTCTTGCGGTAAACGGAATACAGGTATAAAAGATACAGGAATAGGCGCGGAGGCGAAAGAAAGGGAAAGAAATGCAGAGCGCGTAAAAAGGAGAGCGTGGAATATGAGTGGACTGGATAAAATGAAGGCCCGGATACTGGAGGAAGCACAGCAGTCGGCAGCGGAGATCCTGGATAAAGCGGAAAAAGATTCAGAAGCAGTCCTGGCCTCTGCCCGGGAAGCGGCAGAACGCAGAGCAGCAAAGATCGGAAAACAGGCAGAGCGGGAAGCGGCGGAATATGAAAAGCGGGCGGAAGCCTCCATGGATATGCGCAGGAAGCAGGCGCATCTAAAGACAAAGCAGGAAGTGATCCGCGAAGTGATACAGACAGCTTACGAAAAAGTGCTGAATCTGGACGCGGAAGCCTATTTTTCTCTTCTGGGGAAAATGCTTGATAAATATGTGCTTCCGGGAGAAGGAGTTATCTGTTTTTCAAAGAGAGATCTTGAAAGAATGCCCGGGGAATTCGAGGGAAAGATAAAAACCGCGGCGGCGGCAAAGGGAGGAAGCCTTGTGCTGTCGCAAAAACCGGCGGAGATTGACGGAGGCTTTCTCCTTGTGTATGGAGGAATGGAAGAAAACTGCGGGATAAAAGCCGTGTTTGATTCCGTGAAAGACGAGTTATCGGATCAGGTAAACCGGCTGCTGTTCAGATAATAGATGGCCGTAAGGAGGGTGAAACTTGAGTAATACAAAATATACGTATGCGGTTGCCCGCATCCGCGCACTTGAGACTTCGCTTCTGTCTGACGGGGATATTGAGCAGCTGCTCTCCTGCAAAACAGCAGAGCAGGCGCTCCAGTTCGTAACGGACAAAGGATGGGGGGATCTCTCTGTATCAGCAGATATGGATGCTGTCCTGAAACGGGAGGAAGAAAAGACATGGGAAGTGATCCGGGATGTGGCTCCGGATATGAGCGTGTTTGATGTGTTGTCTTATCCGAAGCTGTACCACAATCTGAAGGCTGCCGTCAAAGAGGTGTGCACCGAGGTGGATAATCCCAATATCTTTTATGATGACTGTTCGGTTCCGGGCAGGGAAATGCTGGAAATCGTACGGAACAGAGAGTTTTCCAGGCTGCCGGGCACTATGGCGCAGACAGCGGCGGAGGCGTTTGAGCAGCTGCTTCATACCAGGGACGGACAGATCTGCGATGTAAGAATAGACAAAGCAGCTCTGGAAGCAATCTATGATGCGGGAAAGCGTTCCGGAGAAAAAATAATTGCGGATTATGCAGATACTACTGTGGCGATTGCGGACATTAAGATTGCCGTAAGATCCCGGAAAACAGGAAAAAATGCAGAGTTTATGCGAAGCGCTATGGCAGAGTGCGGAAGTGTGAATGTGGATCAGCTGATCCGGGCGGCTCTGGCGGGAGAGGAAGAGATTGCGCAGTACCTGGAAGGAACATCCTATGCAGGCGGCGCAGATGCGCTGAGGGAGTCTCCTTCCGCATTCGAGCGCTGGTGCGACAACCGGATGATACAATCCCTGAAACCGCAGAAATATGAGTCGTTTTCTGTAGGGCCGCTGCTGGCCTATCTGGTAGCAAGAGAGAATGAGATTAAAACGGTTCGGATTATTCTGACCGGAAAGCAGAATGATTTTCCGGAAGAAGCAATCCGGGAAAGGGTAAGGGAGATGTATGTATAAGATTGCGGTGATCGGCGATTATGACAGCATATACGGGTTCGCTGCTCTGGGCTTAAGCATCTGCCCTGTGAAAACCCGGGAAGAGACGAGAGATCTCCTGCGCAGGCTGGCAGAAGGAAAATATGGAATTATCTATATTACCGAGGCGGCAGCAGCACAGGTTGAGCGTGAAATAGAAGAATACCGTGAAAAAACACTGCCGGCGATTATCCGTATACCGGGAGTGTCGGGAAATACGGGCGCCGGAGTGAAAGGCGTGAAAAAGACCGTGGAGCAGGCGGTCGGGTCAGATATTCTGTTTGGAGGAGTAAATGAATGAGCACAGGAGTGATTAAAAAGGTGGCAGGTCCGCTTGTCATTGCCAGCGGAATGCGGGATGCAAATATGTTTGACGTGGTCCGGGTGAGCAGCCAGCGCCTGATCGGTGAGATTATTGAGATGCACGGGGACGAAGCGTCGATTCAGGTGTATGAGGAAACTTCCGGCCTGGGGCCGGGAGAGCCGGTAGAATCCATGGGAGTGCCCATGTCAGTGGAACTGGGGCCGGGGCTTATAACAAGCATTTATGACGGGATACAAAGGCCGCTGGATGATATTATGAAAGTGTCAGGCAATAACCTGAAGCGGGGAGTGGAAGTCCCTTCCCTGAAAAGAGACCGGAAATGGGAATTTGTGCCGAAAGTGAAAACCGGCGACCAGGTGGAGCCCGGGGATGTAATCGGAACCGTACAGGAGACGGTTCTTGTAGAGCAGAAAATTATGGTCCCATGGGGCGTACGGGGAACGGTGAAGGAAATCAAAGAAGGGGCTTTTACCGTAGAAGAGACGGTGGCTGTCATTTCCGGGGAGAAAGGCGACCAGGAACTGACTATGATGCAGAAATGGCCGGTGCGCCAGGGGCGTCCCTACCGGAAAAAACTGCCGCCCGAAATGCCTCTTGTAACCGGACAGAGAGTAATTGATACATTTTTCCCTCTTGCAAAAGGCGGCGTGGCAGCAGTTCCGGGGCCTTTTGGAAGCGGTAAGACAGTAATCCAGCATCAGCTGGCCAAGTGGTCGGAAGCGGATATCGTAGTTTATATCGGATGCGGCGAGCGGGGTAATGAGATGACCGATGTGCTGAATGAATTCCCGGAGCTGAAGGACCCGAAGACAGGGCAGCCTCTGATGCAGCGGACGGTGCTTATCGCCAATACGTCTGATATGCCTGTGGCTGCCAGGGAGGCTTCGATTTACACGGGAATTACGATTGCAGAGTATTTCCGGGATATGGGGTATTCTGTGGCGCTGATGGCAGATTCTACATCCCGCTGGGCGGAGGCGCTCCGCGAGATGTCCGGCCGTCTGGAAGAGATGCCCGGAGAAGAAGGATATCCGGCTTATCTGGGAAGCCGTCTGGCTCAGTTTTATGAGAGGGCCGGCCATGTTATTTCCCTGGGAAAAGAAGGCAGGGAAGGAGCGCTCTCCGTAATCGGCGCGGTATCTCCTCCGGGAGGAGATACGTCGGAACCGGTGTCCCAGGCAACCCTTCGGATTGTAAAAGTATTCTGGGGGCTGGATTCGGCTCTTGCGTACAAGAGACATTTCCCGGCCATTAACTGGCTGAACAGTTATTCTCTTTATCTGGATGATATGGAAAAATGGTTCAATGCAGAGGTGGCGCCGGACTGGATGGAGGGCCGGCAGAAGATGATGACCCTTCTTCAGGAGGAAGCCGAGCTGGAGGAAATTGTAAAGATGGTCGGAATGGACGCCCTCTCTCCGGGAGACCGGCTGAAGATGGAGGCGGCCCGTTCCATCAGAGAAGATTTCCTGCATCAGAATTCGTTCCATGAAGTGGATACGTATACGTCCCTGAA
Organism: uncultured Ruminococcus sp.; assembly: GCA_900553885.1. Taxonomy (GTDB): domain Bacteria; phylum Bacillota; class Clostridia; order Lachnospirales; family Lachnospiraceae; genus Mediterraneibacter. The sequence continues at coordinate 2,599 of USFD01000024.1, read as the reverse complement.
AAAGCAGTATATGATGATGAAACTTGTAAATGCATTTTATGACAGGTCAAAGGAGGCGCTTTCCCGGGGAGCTTCTCTGCGGAAGCTGATTTCCATGCCGGTGCGGGAGCAGATCGGGCGGTTCAAATATGTGCGGGAGGAGAATCTGGATGAAGAGTACCGCAGAACGGACGAGAATCTGAGCGCGCAGATTGCCAATGCATTTGTAAAGGAGGAACGGTAAATGCCCAAAGAGTACAGAACCATACAGGAAATAGCCGGACCGCTGATGCTGGTGCGCGGCGTGGAGCATGTGACTTATGACGAACTGGGGGAGATTGAACTGGCCAGCGGCGAGACCCGCCGCTGCAAGGTGCTCGAAGTCAACGGAACAGATGCGCTGGTACAGCTTTTTGAAAGCTCCACAGGAATCAATCTGTCCAACAGTAAGGTGCGTTTCCTGGGCAGGAGCATGGAACTGGGCGTATCCGAGGATATGCTGGGGCGTGTATTTGACGGACTGGGCCGCCCGATTGACGAGGGGCCGGAGATTCTGCCGGATGCCCGTATGGATATTAATGGCCTGCCTATGAATCCGGCGGCCAGAAGTTATCCGGAAGAATTTATCCAGACAGGCGTATCTGCGATTGACGGTCTGAATACGCTTGTCCGGGGGCAGAAACTGCCCATCTTTTCCGCTTCCGGCCTGCCTCATGCGCAGCTGGCCGCACAGATTGCCAGACAGGCGAAAGTACTGGGAACGGACGAAAACTTTGCCGTTGTGTTTGCGGCTATGGGAATTACTTTTGAAGAGTCCAATTTCTTTGTTGAAAGTTTCCGGGAAACAGGCGCTCTTGACAGAACCGTTCTCTTTATCAATCTGGCCAACGACCCGGCTATCGAGAGGATTGCAACTCCGAAGATGGCTCTGACCGCGGCTGAGTATCTGGCTTTTGAAAAAGAAATGCACGTGCTCGTTATCCTGACGGATATTACAAACTATGCGGATGCTCTCCGGGAAGTGTCCGCGGCCCGCAAGGAAGTGCCCGGACGAAGAGGGTATCCCGGATATATGTACACGGATCTGGCGTCTATTTATGAGAGAGCCGGACGGCAGAACGGGAAAAAGGGAAGCATTACCATGATTCCCATACTGACCATGCCGGAGGATGACAAAACCCATCCCATTCCCGACCTGACCGGATACATTACAGAAGGCCAGATCATCTTAAGCCGGGAGCTGTACCGGAAAGGAATCATGCCGCCCATTGATGTGCTTCCCTCTCTGTCCCGTCTTAAAGACAAAGGAATCGGAGAAGGCAAGACAAGAGCAGACCACTCCAATACCATGAACCAGCTCTTTGCCGCATATGCCCGCGGGAAAGACGCAAAAGAGCTGATGGTGATTCTGGGGGAGGCGGCTCTTACCGAAATCGATCTGATGTACGCAAAATTCGCCGACGCATTTGAGCAGGAATATGTATCCCAGGGCTATCATACCGACCGCAGCATAGAAGAAACACTGGACATCGGATGGAAGCTCCTCCGTATGCTCCCCAGGAACGAACTCAAACGAATCGACGATAAATATTTGGATCAGTATTACGAAAATGGAGTAAAAGAATAAAAGATTCTGAAAACTCGGAGAAAAGGGGACGTACCCCTTTCTCGTAAGCAGTCTGAAAATTCAGATAAACGGGGCACAGAAAGGAGGCGGACTTTTGGCGGCAAAACATGTGAATCCTACCCGGATGGAACTGACAAGGCTGAAAAAGAAAAGGGTGACGGCGATCCGGGGCCATAAGCTGTTAAAAGATAAGAGGGATGAGCTGATGCGTCAGTACCTGGATCTTGTCCGTGAAAATATGGAAGTTCGCAAAAAAGTGGAGGCGGGAATCAGATCTGCCAACCGCAATTTCGTAATCGCCAAAGCCGGCATGTCCGAGGCGGCTCTGAATACGGCACTGATGGCGCCCAAGCAGGAAGTAAACCTGGAGGCCGGCGAAAAGAATGTTATGAGTGTGGATATTCCTGTATTTGAGTACACAACCAGAACGGCAGACGAAAATGATATCTACTCCTATGGTTTTGCATTTACATCCAGTGATCTGGACGGAGCCGTAAAGTCTCTGGCGGATATTCTGCCTGATATGATCCGTCTCGCAGAGTGCGAGAAGGCATGCCAGCTTATGGCGGCGGAAATCGAGAAAACGAGAAGGCGCGTAAATGCACTGGAACATGTGATTATTCCGGAAACAGAGGAAAATATCAAATATATCACAATGAAACTGGATGAAAATGAAAGAAGCACCCAGATCCGCCTGATGAAAGTGAAAGATATGATGCTGGAAGAAACCCATCATTACAGTGAGAGGGCATGAAATTTGAATTTATCTGCGGCACGGGGCTGAAAAAGATCCGAAAATACTTTGACACAGAGTAAACAGAAATCGTATTCGGAGAGCGGCTGGGGAGATTTTGATCTCCGTTCCGCAGAATAAGTAAAACAACAAAACCCTGGATACAGGCTAAAAACAGGATTTTCAACGGAAACTCACGTTCCGCTCGAACAGCTCCATTGAAAATCCTGACGCCTGCACCCAGGGTTTTGGTTTTACTA
>USFD01000023.1 GCA_900553885.1 uncultured Ruminococcus sp. | reverse complement strand
TCAGGTTCTGTTATTTTTCTTAACTCATGGAACGGAATCCAAATTCCCTGTCCCCGTCTTCTGAATCCGTCTTACAAAAACTTCTTTGCCTTCTGATTTCCTTTCCTGCTGCCGGAAATTCCCTTCGACAAATCCGAATCGATATGTCAGCTCCGGGAACGGACAAAGATAGATCCATTTTTTATTTCCAGCACCTGATCGGCTTCTTCTGCCAGGTGCCGGCTGTGTGTGACAACGATCACGCACTTGCCGAGTTCGTGGGCGGTCTTTCTTAAGAGAGTGATAATTTCATCTGCGGTAGTTTCATCAAGATTGCCTGTGGGCTCGTCAGCCAGCAGTACGCGAGCGTCGCTGGCCAGAGCTCTGGCGATGGCAACTCTTTGCTGCTGGCCGCCGGATAATTGAAGCACATTTCTTTTCCAGTCTTCTTTTTCAATGCCTACTTCTCTGAGCAGCTGTTCCGGATTTTTCCTGCCGCCCAGCTTTACATTTTCCACGGCGGTCAGATAATCAATCAGGTTATAATTCTGAAAGACCAGAGAGATATTATGTTTCCTGTGGTAGTTCAAACTGTTTTTCTGAATGTTTTCTCCATTGCAGAGAACGGCTCCTCTGAGGGGGATGTCTAATCCCGCCAGCAAGGATAAAAGCGTTGTTTTTCCTGCCCCGCTTGCCCCGATAATCGAATAGAAAATGCCTTCCTCAAAAACGGCGGAAACACCGTTGAGAATGGTTTTGCCTTTTTGGGATTTATAAGCGTAATATACATTTCTTATTTCCAGCATGGTCATATCCTCCTTGTAGTTAACACATTTCCGATAAAATATCTTTTGGATTTTTCTTTAGTACAGATGCTCCGGATATCAGGACAGATGAAGTAATAAGCAGCAGTACACCGGCTCCGTCGGCGAGATACAGGGCGGGGGTAATGGTCACGTTTACTTTCTGCACATTCTGCTGCGGCGCAGCATATTCGGTAGCTGTTTTTCCGCTGTCATTTTCCGCATCCTCTTCGGCCTGCTGTACCTGGCGGGCAACCAGATAATCTGCTGTTGTCCGGGATACGGCGGGAGCGATGGCAAAGGACAACAGGATGGAAAGAAATGCGGTTATTACAGCCTCGGTCCAGATCTGTCCGATAATTGCCGGCCTGGAGATTCCCAGCGAAAGAAATACGCCGATTTCATGCATGCGGTTTTTCATCCAGAAGAGAAAAACGAAAATAAGGATAAAGAATCCGGCTCCGGAAATTACTGCAATCATTGTTTCGCTGATTTTATCCAGGTCATTGAAATTGGAGGACATGATTTCAGAGTTTCCGTTATTGTCGATTAAATCGTACTGCTGCCAGTCTATATCGATTTTTTTAATTCTTTCCTTTACTGTGTCGTAATCCTTGACATTTCCGACTTTAAAATAGGCTCTCTGGAACAGCGGACTTGTTTCGCCTTCTGCCTTCTGCGGAAAATATAAATCAGTAAAGATTACATTTTCAGAGCGGTAAGTGTCCCCCTGCATGAGCGGACTCATTTTCTGACTGACCTGGTAGATCCCGATAATCTGTGCTTCCGCAGCAGCCGGGTTTTCTTTGTCATGGTAATCATTGAACGAAAGCCTGTCGCCGATTTTCAGATGATCTGCCTGAGCCAGTTCCCGGGAGATTACGCACACGTCCGTATCATCCGGCTGTACCATCCGGCCCTCTATGATCCGGAGATTTCCGGAGAGAACGTTGGTATCCATTTTCATATCCCGGTTCCCGATCAGGCTTACGCCGCCTTCGTCCGCGCTCTGGTCCGTGTCCTTGTCCTCAATTCTGCGGAAATTAACAGGGTTGACAGCAGTTATGGCTGTGGTGATATTATAGTCGCTGATCCCCTCTGTTTCTGCTATTTTTTCAATATCTTTCAGATTCAGTGTTTCAAAGGAATTGGTCGTGCCTGTATTCCAGTTTATACTCCCGTTTACGACAATTTTCTTCTGATAATAACCGTCCAGTTCTCCTTCGTTTTCCCCCAGTTTTCCGGATAATTCGTTAATGCGTTTTGTCCGGTATTCGTCGTTCTTTTCCAGCAGGAAACCGGCGCCGATTGCCTGCCGGGTTTTATCCTGCACTTCAATACTTGCATTTCTGCACGACATACCGGATAAAAGCAGGGTGCTGATTACAGATACAATCAGTAAAAGCAGAATGCTTTTTACCGGTTTTCTTAAGACAGAGCGCTCTGCCAGCTTGAAAAAATTCATCTGTTATTCCTCCATTCTTGCTAAAATATCCTTTGGATTTGCTCTTAGGGCCGGAATAAGCGAGACGCATAAAGCGATGAAAACAAGGATACTTCCCAGGCCCGCCAGTGCGCCGATATCTCTTATTCCCAGCAGAACCGTCAGTCCTGTATCTGCGGTTTCCGGGCCGGAAATCATATTCTGTAAAAAGCTGCGAATCCCGTTTCCTGCCAGGGACGCAGCCAGTACGGATAGTAGAAAAACAATTCCGGATTCACAGAATACCTGCAGCAGGATCTGGCGTTTCTTCTTTCCCAGGCTCAGAAAGACGGCCATTTCTCTGCGCCTTGTTCTCATCCACATACAGAGCAGCAGAGAGACGATAATTGTTCCTGCCGATAACGTCAGAATCAGCATAAGTTTTGCGGTACGGCTGATCTGTTCCAGGGGAGCAGACATCTGCCGGTAAAGAGCGTCTGAAGTACGGATGTCTGCTTTGCCGCCCAGGATTTTCTGCACCTGATTCTGGAGAGCTTCCATGTTTTCCGGGTTTTCTGTATAGATGGAGAGCTGATAGAAACTGCTGTCCTTCTGTAATTCTTTACAGGTCTCATTATCAAGAAAAATCTGGTTTTCAATCCGATTGACAGCTGCCGCTGAGGCAGGCTGCTTTTCCTCAATTCTCCCTGCGGACCGGAACAGGCCTGTAATCGGAACAGATACGGCAGTGCCGTTTTCTGAGGTGAGCGCCAGTTTATCTCCGATCTGCAGTCCGTTCTGAGCTGCCAGGGAATCATGAATAACGGCGCCTTTTGTATGTTCATTTATATATTTGCCGGAAGTCAGATGATACTGCAGTTCAGAAAAGGGACTGTCCTTTTCCAGATCGTCATAGGACAGCAGGGCTGCTTTCCGGTTATCTTCCTCTGTAGAAGCACTTGCAGTAACCGGTGTGAAGCCGGACGGGAATGCTTCATATCTTCCGATTCGGTTTACGAAGCCGACGTCCGGCAGATTCCGGATCTGTTCTGCTTCGGTATCCGTAATTCCGGCATTTACGTCCGATACTTCAGCAATAATTTTCGAGGATGTTTTTGCCTGCATGGATCGCATAGAATCCTCTGTGGCACGCAGGATCATACAGATACTCAGAAGCATTGTGTTTACAAGCAATAGTACAAAAAACAGCAGGAATGTTTTTGATTTTTTCCTCCGAAGATATCTCAGAGCAAGCTGATAAAATTTCATGGTACTCACCTCTGTTCAAAACGGGCAATAATAATTTTATCTGCGGTTACGTTATGAGTATCTGTGAAATCGCCGTACACATAAACATACGACTGTTTCTTTACATCTGAAACGGAGCCGCGGGTTATGTCCGTGAGATCTTCCGCCTGTGTGTTCAATTCGGCCAGGAAAAATTCACAGTCGGCGCTGTAGTTCACGGTAACAGCGTTTTCTTTATTTTCCTGCCCCTCCGCTTCTGACTTTAAAGCGGCGCCGCCTTCAATTTCTTTTGCCTGACTGACCGAACATCCGGTGTCTGAAAAGTCAATGACATTTCCGGTCAGAGCTGCGGAGTCACTGATACTGCCGGCACTGTTATTATCCGAAGTGTCTGCGGCGTCTGCGCTGCCGCCGGTATTACCGGAGGGTACTGCCGTCCGGGGCGTGTCAGAGCCGGTCTGTCCGCAGCCGGCCAGTGCAAAGATACATAATCCGGTTAAAATGGTTCTGCTGAAAAATTTTCGTTTCATTTTGTATTCCACCTTTCATTTTTGATGCGGCTATATTCTAGAACAGAACCTTTCTAAAAATCCTGTAAATTCTAAGAAAGTCCTAAGCCTTTTTTAGAGGATTTTTACAGACTTTTTCTGATATAATAGGGAGAAATTCAGGAAGAGGGATGAAAAACAATGAAAATACTTCTTGTAGAAGATGACGAAGAACTTTGCCGGTCCATACAGAGCGCTCTGGAAAAAGAAATGTATATTGTGGACTGTATCCGAGACGGGGAAACAGCCATGTTTTATGCGTTAAACACGGACTATGCCTATGATATCGCGGTTATTGACCGCATGCTTCCGGTTATAGACGGATTGACAATTATTAAAGCTATGAGGAGAAAGGGAATCCGTATTCCGGTTATCATTATTACCGCTATGGATGCCCTGGATAACAGGATAGAAGGTCTGGACGGGGGTGCAGATGATTATCTGGTGAAACCCTTCCATATCCGGGAACTTTCCGCAAGAATCCGGGCGCTGACAAGACGCCCGGCGGATCTGAGGCTGTCCGGGCTTCTGCGGTACGGGGATCTTACTTTTGATAAAGAGAACAGAAGATTATCTTCCGGAGAGAAATCGGTACAGCTCACCGCCAGAGAGACGGAGCTGTTTGCCGTACTTATCAGAAATCCGGAAAAGCTTTTTAACAGAGAGCAGCTGGTTCTGAAAATCTGGGGAACTACATCGGAAATCGAAGGAGGCAATGTGGATAACTATATTTCTTTTCTGCGGAAGAGACTGAGGGAGCTGAACAGTTTCTGTAAAATAACAACGGTCTACGGGGCGGGATATAAACTGGAGAAAAACCATGCTGAATAGTCTGTATAAAAAACTTTATATTCTTTTTACCGTTTCGGTGATGCTGATTATTACTTTTGTGATCTCCTTTGCGGTGGCCAGTGCCGTTAATACAGACAGAACAAATGAAAGTACCATGTTTCAGAGAATGGTTACCCTGTTAATCTATCAGCTTGAGAATACCCCGTCGGATATGAACAATACAATCTGTTCCTATGAGGAGAAGTATCATCTGTATGCATGGATTGAAAATAGTGAAGGACAGGAGATCTACCGGAGTGATTTCCCCTTTCCTGCACAGGCCGATATACTGATGGGAGATGTTCCGGAGCAGAACAGCCGGCAGCAGATTGCCCCGGAAGGGGCGGGAGGCACAGTTACGTCCCAGGGCGGAATTTATGAAATAACCGGCACGGATGGGAAATGTTATTATGCAATTCCTGCGGCGATTGCCGCGGCGGGACGGTATGAATATCAGGCTGTTTTTATTTATCCGGTTTCAGATCTGAAAACAAGTCTGGTCAGACTGCTTCCGCGGTATTCTGCCGCGTGGGTGTTTGCGCTGGCAGGCGTGCTCGTTATAATGCGTTTCCTGCTGAAAAAAGCATTTACGCCTACAGAACGGGTTCTGAAAAGCCAGAAAGATTTTGTGGCCACAGCTTCCCACGAATTAAAATCTCCGCTGGCTGTTATGATTGCAAATACAGATGTACTTCTGGAGAACAAATCGCTGGATGAAACAGCAAGGCAGGCGGCGGGCACTATAGAGGCGGAGTGCATGAGATTGTCCCGCCTGGTAAAGGACATGCTGCTTCTTTCTTCCTCAGATGCAAGAGCCTGGTCCCTACATGAGAGCGACGTTGATATGGATACGCTTCTGATCACGCTTTATGAGACCTATGAGCAGACCTGTATGAAGAACGGGATCGAACTGAAACTGGAACTCTCAGAAGATTCCTATCCTCCGCTGAGGACAGACAAAGACCGGCTGTTTCAGATTTTATGTATCTTTATGGATAATGCCATTCAGCATTCAGAAAACAATCCGCTGATTGAAATACAGGCTGCCTCCAGGGGAAACCAGATTTCTTTTTCCATAGCAGATCACGGGCAGGGGATTTCTGATGAAGAGAAGAAATGGATTTTTGGCCGTTTCTACAGCGGGGATAAGTCGCATACGAATAAGACAAATTTCGGATTGGGACTCAGTATAGCAGAAGAACTGGCAAAAATGTTGAAGGGAAGGATTCAGGTCAGTGATACCCCCGGGGGCGGCGCTACATTTACAATCCTTCTGTAATTTAACCGGCACAGGGAAGTACCCGCCTCTGCATTATACTGCGCTTAAGCAGGAAGCAGGGGCGGGTACTTCCCTGTGCCAGAAGAGGAGCTCCTTCTGAGAAGCCTCAGCAGAGAAAAAGCTCCAGTACAAATACCACTCCGCAGCAGATTGCGGCCACCGGCAGCAGGCCGGCTCCCAGCCAGGCTGCCGCAATTCCTGCCGCCAGCGCGGCCGCTCCGGCTGCAGGTGACTGGGTGGCAGTAAGAATGGCGGGAAATGTCATAACTGCAAGGGTCACATAAGGCACATAGTGAAGAAAAGACTGGAGAAAAGGGTTTTTAATCGGTTTCCGGATCAGGGTCAGCGGCAGGGCGCGGATGGCATAAGTAACAGCCGCCATGATAAAAATATAAATGTAATTACTGTATCTCATCAGACTTCTCCTCTTCTGTAAGTTTTACCGGACGGATGACCGCGGCCGCAGCTGAGATCACCAGGGTCAGGATAATTGTTCTTGTTCCCGAGGAAAGGGAAGAGACAACCGGCAGGTATTCGGAAGCAAAGCTTAAAACAAAGCTGACTACAATAAGTACGCCGATAATCTTTTCCTTTCTGGCCGGGGGAACGATTACAGCCAGAAACATGCCGTACAGAGCCACACTCAGCGCGCTTACCGCTCTGAGGGGCAGGATATTTCCGGCCACAATGCCCAGAACTGTCCCCAGCGCCCAGCAGGGGGAGGCGATCAGGATCGCGCCGTACATGTAAAACGGATTCAGATACCCGCCTCTTGCAATGGCGATACCGAAGATTTCGTCTGTAATGGCAAACGCAGCCAGGAGCCGGTGGCCCAGAGGCGTCCCGGGAGAAAATTTCTGACTGAGCGAACAGCTCATCAGCAGGTAACGGCCGTTTGTAATCAGCATAATAAGCAGCAGCTCTGTAATGGCAGCTTCGGTGGATATGGCCATGAAGCAGGCATATTCGCCGGCCGAGGCATTGGTCGTGATACTGGCCAGAAATCCCTGAAAAGGAGTCAGACCTGCCGCCTGGGCCGCAATGCCAAGCGAAAAGGAGACAGCAAGATATCCCAGCGCAATGGGAATGCCGTCCCGCAGCCCGTCCTGCAGCGCATGCAGATTGATATGTTTGTTCTGTGTATGAATGGAATTCATGATCATTCTCCTGATTTTCTGATATATGGGAATAAAACCCGAACGAATCGATTTTACCACGTTTTCCGGGGACTGTACACAGAAAGTACACAAAATTGTCTGTCCTGGCATGCGGGGATATGGCGTGGCGATGAATAACAATTCGGCACTGTATATATTGTAAAAATATATTGTCAAAAAGCAGCGGGGCGAAGAGCGGATGTTCTGACTTCAGAAGTCGGTTGTCCCCGGTCCTTCAGAAGTGTTATAATGAATCTGAACTTGGTGCAGCGTGGGCCTTTACGGCCTGCGCGGCACCGAGGATAAATGGGAATCATAAAGAAAGTATCTGACATAAAAGAGGAGAATAGCAGCAATGATTACAGTAAATGCAATGGGTGACGCATGCCCCATACCGGTTATTAAGACAAAAAAAGCCCTGGAGGAGAATAAGGGGCAGGATATGGTAGAAGTGCTGGTGGACAATGAGACTGCGGTAAAAAATGTAACCAAGATGGCGGAGAGCCTGGGGGCGTCTGTCACACAGGAAAAGAAGAGGGAAGGCGAGTACCGGATTCTGATTCAGCCGGGAAAGGACGGATCCGGAAAAGCCGGAGAAAGCGCAGAAGAAACAGAGATCTGCTGTGAGGAATGCGCGAAGGAAAAGGGAACCGTTGTAGCGGTTTCTTCCGACCGGATGGGAGACGGAGACGATGAACTGGGACGGATCCTTATGAAGAGTTTTCTGTTTGCGGTGACACAGCTAGATCAGCTTCCGGAGACGATTCTCTTTTATAACGGAGGCGCGAAACTGACAGTGGAAGGCTCCGAATCCCTGGAGGATCTGAAGAAGATGGAGGAGCAGGGCACGGTGATTATGACCTGCGGAACCTGCCTTGACTTTTATGGAATAAAGGATAAACTGGCAGTAGGCACTGTCACAAATATGTACAGTATTGTAGAGACATTACAGAATGCCGGGAAGGTTATCCGTCCTTAAAGACAGGACGAACCGTTGAATCTGAAGAAGGGAGGTGTACGGGCATGTATAAAGAGATCCATCTGACACAGATGACAAAGACCGCCGGATGAGCGGCGAAAATAGGTCCTGAGACCCTTGCCCAGGTTCTGGGCAAGCTGCCGAAATTCACAGACGAGCGTCTGCTCGTCGGAGTCGAAACATCAGATGATGCAGCGATTTACAAAATATCGGATGACACTGCTATGATACAGACACTGGATTTTTTCACACCGGTGGTAGACGATCCGTACACCTTTGGCCAGATCGCGGCGGCCAATGCCCTCAGTGATGTGTATGCCATGGGCGGCGAGCCGAGGATTGCCCTTAATATTGTGTGCTTCCCGAACTGTCTGGATCCGGAGATCCTGTCAGAGATTCTCCGGGGCGGGGCGGACAAGGTGCTGGAAGCGGGAGCGGTTCTGTCCGGAGGGCATTCTGTCCAGGATGATGAGCCGAAGTACGGCCTGTCAGTAACCGGTTTTGTCCATCCGGACCGGATATACCGGAATTACGGATGCAGGCCCGGTGATGTGCTGATCCTGACCAAGCAGATCGGAAGCGGAGTGGTAAACACTGCGGTGAAAGCGCAGATGGCTTCTCCGGAGGCGGAAAAAGAGGCGGTCCGTGTTATGTCTTCTCTGAATAAAAAGGCAAAGCAGGCCGCGGAAAATATCACCGTACACGCCTGTACGGATGTGACGGGATTCGGACTTCTGGGGCACTGCATGGAAATGGCAAAGGCCAGCGGCGTGACTTTTGAGATCCGTACACAGGATGTGGCTTATATGAAAGAAGCGCCGGATTACGCCCGTATGGGACTTGTGCCCGGGGGAGCGTACCGGAACAGGGAGTATGCAGGAGAGGGTCTGGATACGGGAAATGTGGAGGAAGTATGGATTGACCTGCTCTGCGATCCTCAGACTTCCGGAGGCCTTCTTTTCAGTGTACCTGAAGAGGAAGCGGAAGATCTTCTCCGAAGTCTTGAACAGGCCGGGCTGGAAACAGAAGTTTCTGTAATCGGTCGTGTTCTGGAAAAGCAGGATGTGTTTATCCGGTTGATTTAGCAGAAGAATGGGGCTCCGCCCGGTATTACGGAAAGCGTAAGCCGGACGGAGACAGGCTGTATGCGGCAGGCAGAGATGCCGCCGGATAAAGCTGGGATTCTGTGAAAACGGCAGAGAGATATGGGAAAATCTCTCTGCCGTTTTCTGTCTCCGTCCGGTTTCGTACGGAGAAGAAAAACCGCCGTCATTTTAAGCGGAGGATAACAGGTGAGAACAGGAGAAACACAGATTGAATAAGAATGAGATGTATCGCATGATACCGAAAACAGATAGTCTGCTCAAAGAGGAAGAGATACAGAAACTGACAGACAGATACGGGCGCCAGGCCGTTGCAGGGACGCTTCAGGAGATTCTTAAGGAACTGCGGGAAAAGGCGGCGGAACTGGCAGACCGGGGCAGAGAAGAAGAAGGCGCGGAAGTGATAGCGCAGGCGACAGGAAAGATTACCGCCTGTCTCCGGGAACGGCTGGAGCAGCTGTTCCATCCGGAAATGATCCCTGTAGTCAACGGCACCGGGATCATTCTGCACACAGGGCTGGGGAGAGCGCCGCTGGGAGAACAGGCCGGCCGGCGGGGCGGACAGATCGCGGGAACCTATACCAACCTGGAGCTGGATCTGAACACAGGGGAACGGGGAGAAAGGTGCTCCCATTTTGAGCGGCTGCTCTGCCGGATTACCGGTGCCGAAGCTGCTCTTGCGGTGAATAATAACGCCGCTGCCGTGCTTCTGATTCTGACCGCTCTTTCCAGCGGGGGCGAAGCGGTGGTGTCCAGAGGAGAGCTGGTGGAGATCGGCGGGAAATTCCGCATTCCTGATGTAATGGAGCAAAGCGGAACCAGACTCAGAGAGGCCGGGACAACCAACCGGACCCGCCTGTCTGATTATGAAAGCGCCATTAATGAAGACACAAAGGTCCTTCTGAAAGTCCATACAAGCAATTACCGGATCCTGGGATTTACGGAGTCCGTTCCTCTGGAAGAACTGTGTACTCTGGGCAGACAGAGAGGGATCTGCGTGGTGCAGGACCTGGGAAGCGGCGTGCTGGTGGATCTGAGCCGGTACGGCCTCCGGGGGGAGCCCACCGTGCAGGCGTCTGTATCTGCCGGAGCGGATGTGGTCTGTTTCAGCGGGGATAAACTGCTGGGAGGCCCTCAGGCCGGAATTATTGTGGGAAAAAAATGTTTCCTGGACAGGATGAGAAGGCATCCCCTGGCCAGGGCGCTGCGGATCGATAAATTTACGGCTGCGGCACTGGAGCAGGTTCTGCTGGAATACCTGAATCCGGATCAGGCGGTCCGGAGGATTCCCGTGCTTCGGATGCTGACCCGGCCGGCGGATGAAGTACGGCAGGAGGCGGAGCTGCTGGCAGAAAAGATCTGTAAGAAGAGAAGAGCAAAGCAGGGGGAAAACCGCAGGGAGATTCCGGTGCAGATTACGGTGGAGTCCTGTACGTCCAGAGCAGGAGGAGGAGCGCTGCCGGAGGAGGAGATCAGCAGCTTTGCCGTATGTATTGTGCCCGGAACAATCAGTGCGGCAAAGCTCCAGAGAAGACTGAGAACCCTTCCGGTTCCGGTGCTGGGAAGAATTGTCCGGGACCGGTTTCTGGTGGATATGAGAACAGTAAGTGATTCAGACCGGGAATATCTGGCGGAACTTTTTTCCGGGGATGAATTGTTTGTGCCCGGAATATTCCGGGCGCCGGATGGAATGGGACAAGAAACGGAACCGGAGAAAGGAAGCGGCCTATGAAACATTTTGTCATCGGAACAGCGGGCCATATCGATCATGGAAAGACCGCGCTGATCCGGGCTCTGACCGGTCAGGATACGGACCGGCTGCCGGAGGAGAAGCAGCGGGGGATTACAACAGATCTGGGGTTTGCTTCCTTTGATCTGGGGGACGGGAACCGGGCCGGGATTATTGATGTTCCCGGCCATGAAAAGTTTATCCGCAACATGACGGCAGGAGTGGCCGGAATGGATCTGGTGCTTCTCGTGATTGCCGCAGACGAAGGGATTATGCCTCAGACACGGGAACATATGGATATTTTGCAGATTCTGGGAGTGAAGAACTATATTATTGTACTGAACAAATGTGATCTGGCAGAGGAAGAATGGCTGGAGATGGTGGAAGAAGAGATCCGGAAGGAGCAGCTGGAAAAGGGGCTGGATGATGTGCCGGTTGTACGGGTTTCCGCCAGGACAGGTCAGGGAATTGACGGACTGAAACGTCTGATATACGGCTACGCACGGAAAAGGGAAGCAGAAAATCAGGATGATGTACAGAGGAGAACAGAGGCGCCGGCCCGGCTCCCGGTGGACCGGGTGTTTACGGTTCCGGGGTTCGGAACCGTGGCCACCGGAACTATGCTGGAAGGGCAGATTGAGAAAGGACAGGATCTGACGGTATTTCCGGAAGGGAAACCATGCCGGGTGCGGGGCATACAGGTCTATGGAAAAGAGGAAACTGTCTGCGTGGCCGGGCAGCGGGCGGCCCTCAATCTGGCCGGGATTGAGAAGGAGGAAATCCGCAGGGGCTGTGTGCTGGCTCCGGCAGGAAGTCTGAAAACCGGCAGGAAAATCAATGTCAGGATCCGGCTTCTGGAACATGGACAGAGAATCGTGAAAAACCAGAGCCGTCTTCATTTTTACAGCGGTACGTTCCAGACGCTCTGTAAGGCTGTGCTGCTGGATGCGGATCAGCTCCTGCCGGGCGAAGAAGGATATGCCCGTCTGCAGCTGGATGCCGATGCGGCGCTCAGGCGGGGCGACCGGTTTGTCCTGCGTTTTTACTCTCCGGTGGAGACCATTGGAGGAGGCGTCGTGCTGGAGACGGATGTGCCCGGAGAGAAGCGGTTCCGGCAGGAAACGCTTAAGCGTCTGAGAAGAAAAGAAACGGCAGGGATAAAAGAGCTGGCGGAGCTTCTGACGGAAGAGCAGGGAGCGGAACCGGCGGATCTGCCCGGACTTTCTGCTGAACTGGGAGTTTCAGAGAAAAGGACGGGCCGGATCATGCGGGAACTGACGGAAGAGGGAAAGGTGTACTGTTTTGAAGAAAACGGAACAGAATACTTTCTGCACCGGAAGGCAGAATCCGGAATCCGGGAAGAGATTCTGGAAGAACTGCACCGGTATCTGCAACAGTATCCTTACCGTCTGGGAATGCCCGAGGCGCAGCTGCAGTCCGGGGCGCCGGGACGGCTGAAGAAAGCGGCGGACAGTTATATTGGCTGGCTTGTGGAGCAGCGGATTCTGGACAGGATCGACTGCGGCAGGATCCGTCCGGCACAGACGCTGTCCTGGAAGCCGGGAGGCAGACTGATCGCCCCTGCCGGATATGAACCGCAGGAAGATCCGGCATACCGGAAAGTGTACACAGGATTTGCCAGGGCAGCAGCGGAGGCAGGATACCATTTCCTGAGTCTGCGGGAACTGAATTCTGCAGAAAGAGAAAAGGAACAAAGGAATGGCCGGGATCCGAAGAGTCCGGAAACGGGAGCGGATATTATGGAGATTCTGCGGCTTCTGGAACTCCAGGGAAAAATCCTGTATCTGTCAGGAGATTATTACACCCTGCCGGGTCTGATGGAGCAGGCTGTAAAGCAGGTAAAGGAGATACTGGACCTGGAAGGGAAAATCACCATTTCCCGGATATGCGGCCTGCTGGATACCAGCAGGAAAAATGCCCGGCTGATTCTGGAATACACAGACCGGACGGGGATTACAAAGAAGGAAAAAGCAGAGAGTGAGAGGGTGAAAGCATAGATGAATCTGAAACAGCTGGAAGCATTTGCAGGGGTGGCTGAGACGAAAAGTTTTTCGCTTACGGCGAAACAGCTTTTCCTCACCCAGCCTACCGTAAGCGCGCATATTGCGTCGCTGGAAAAGGAACTGAACACCTGCCTGTTTGTACGCAGTACAAAGGGGGTCGCTCTCTCAGAGGATGGAAAGGAACTGTACGCCTATGCAGAACAGATGCTGGAACTGGAGAAAAAGATCCGGGAGCGGTTCGGGCAGAACGGAAGGTTTGCCGGAGGAGTTCTGCGTATTGCGGCGTCTACTATCCCGTCTCAGTATCTTCTGCCGGATATTATGGTCCGGTTCCGGAAATCTTATCCTGGTGAGAAGCTGAAGGTATTTGAGACGGACAGCGCCGGGGTGGCGGAGATGATTGCTTCCCACAGGGCCGATGTGGGACTGGCGGGTACGAAGATTGATAAAGGCGGCTGCACCTATCTTCCGATTTATCAGGATGAGCTTGTGGTGATCACTCCCGTGTCTGCCAAATACAGAGAAAAAGATCCGGATACTGTTATAGAATGGCTCAGAGAAGATCCGGTTATTCTGCGGGAAGAAGGCTCCGGCACAAGACGGGAGGCACAGAAGATTCTGGAGCAGATGGGAATCGACAGGAATGAAATGAACGTAGCTGCTGTTATGGAAAATCAGGAAACGATCAAACGCTCTGTGGAAAACGGGATGGGAATTTCCATTCTGTCGGATCTGGCTGTCAGAGACGCGGTGGGAGCAGGCAGGATTCTGGCGTTTCCCCTGGGAAAAACAGGGGGCAAGAGAGAGATCTTCCTGGTGTCTGACAGGAACTATCCGGCTCTGCCGGGAGCGGATAAATTCATTCGGACAGTAAAAGATATTTATCTGTCCGGCACAGAGCCGACGGGATGATTGATTTATAGATTTTATCTATAAGCGATCTGCAGTTATTGCGCTTTTCAATTAGACTGACTGTGCAGGAAACACGTATACTTAGATACAGAAAGAGGCGAAACAGCTTCTTTGGCGTCACGGAAAGGAAGGCAGGAAAACATGATTTACATGGATAACGCGGCAACTACGATCCACAAGCCGGAGCCGGTAAAAGCAGCGGTTCTTGCGGCAATGGATTCTTTCGGAAATGCGGGGCGGGGCGCGTCGGAACCGGCGCTGAATGCCTCCCGTGTGATTTATGAGACGAGAGAAAAGCTTGCCCGCTTTTTCCACGGGGCGGATGCCTCGCGTATCGTGTTTACAGCCAATTCCACGGAAAGCCTGAATATTGCCATAAAAGGGCTTCTCTCTCCGGGAGATCATGTGATAACGACAGTGCTGGAACATAATTCGGTGCTCCGGCCGTTGTATGAATGCCGGGAAAGAGGCGTGGAACTTACCATTCTTGACTGTGATGAAAAGGGAAATATCTCATATGAGGACATGGAGGCTGCGGTAAAAGAGAATACGAAAGCAGTTGTCTGCACCCACGCATCCAATCTCACCGGAAATATGATTGATCTGGAACGGGTGGGAGCGATTACCCGCAAAAAAGGGATTCTCCTTGTAGCGGACGCGTCCCAGACGGCGGGGGTTTATCCTGTGGATGTGCAGAAAATGGGAATTGATGTGCTCTGCTTTACGGGACATAAAGGGATGCTGGGGCCCCAGGGCACCGGCGGCATGTATGTGCGGCCGGGCCTTGTGATCCGGCCCCTCCTTTCCGGAGGAAGCGGAGTGGATACATACAATCCCCGGCATCCGGATCTTATGCCTACGGCTCTCGAGGCAGGCACCCTGAACGGGCACGGCATTGCCGGACTGGGCGCGGCGGTTTCCTGGCTGGAAGAGAAGGGCCTGGATGCGCTGCGTGAAACGGAGCTCAAGCGGATGCGGCAGTTTTATGAAGGTGTTTCCCGGATCCCCGAAGTGACGGTATACGGAGACTTTTCTTCAGACAGGCGGTGTCCTATTGTGTCGCTGAATATCGGGGATTACGACTCTTCGGAAGTCAGTGATGAGCTGAGTGTGACATACGGCATTGTGACAAGGCCCGGCGCCCACTGCGCGCCGCTGATGCACCGGGCGCTGGGGACAACCGGCCAGGGCGCGGTAAGATTCAGTTTTTCTCACTACAATACAGAAGAAGAAGTCGAAACAGCCGTACAGGCGATAAAGGAATTAGTAAACGACTAATGACGGAGGGAAAAACAATGAACTTATCTGATTCAAAGAAGAAACTGGCCTTTGCCGGCGTCGTCTGCGGCCTTGTGGCCGTATGTCTGGCCTGGTTCGGCAATCCGGCCAACATGGCATTTTGTATTGCCTGCTTTATCCGTGACACTGCAGGAGCGCTGGGACTGCATTCCACAGAAACGGTTCAGTACGCAAGACCGGAAATTATGGGGCTTGTTCTGGGATCTTTTCTTATCTCAGTGGCGACAAAGGAATACCGCTCCACAGCGGGCTCATCCCCGGCAGTACGTTTTATTCTGGGAATGATTCTTGCCATCGGTTCTCTGGTATTTTTGGGATGCCCGCTGCGCATGGTGATCCGCATGTCTGCAGGAGATCTGAGTGCCTGGGTTGCCCTGATCGGTTTCATCCTGGGTGTGGCCACCGGAGTATTTGCACTGAAGAAAGGGTTCAGCCTGGGACGGGCGCATCTGACCAACCGTGTCAGCGGCGGCGTGCTTCCGGCGCTGATGCTTGGCATCCTGGTGCTGGCTGTGGCAACTCCTCTTCTTAAGAGCAGCACAAGCGGACCGGGAAGCATGCACGCGCCTCTTCTTATGGCGCTGGCAGGAGGACTGATCTTCGGCGCGTTTGCCCAGAAATCCAGAATGTGTCTGGCGGGAAGTATCCGGGATGTGATCCTGATGAAAAATTTTGACCTGCTGACCATTATCGGAGGATTTTTCGCAGTAATGCTGATTTACAATATTGCCACAGGCAACTTTACGCTCGCGTTTGATACACCGGGAATTATCGCACACTCCGAGCATCTGTGGAATATCCTGGGTATGTACGCGGTAGGATTCGCGGCAGTGCTTGCAGGCGGATGCCCTCTGCGCCAGCTGATTCTGGCCGGACAGGGATCCTCGGACTCAGCCATGACAGTGATCGGCATGCTGATCGGAGCGGCGCTGGCCCACAACTTCGGTCTGGCTGCAAGCGGAACCGCTCTGAATGCAGAGACGCAGGAAGTAGTGGCAGGGGCAGTGCCGTTTTATGGAAAAGTGGCGGTGATTATCTGCATTGCGGTGTGCTTTATCATTGCCTTTGCAAATAAAAGATCAGAAGGAAAATGAAAACGATCCGCCGGCTGCCGGCGGATGACCGAAAAACAGACAGAGCATGACTTCACTGTTAAGTCATGCCGGAAAGAAGGACTGGATTATGAAAGAAGTAGATGCAAGAGGGCTGTCCTGCCCGGAGCCTCTGATGCTGACGGCCGAGGCGCTGAAAAATACAAAGGGGCCGGTTAGAGTACTTGTGACAGAGCCTCATCAGAAAATGAACGTGGAGAAACTGGCAAAAGATCGGGGAAAGAAGTATACATCGACAGAGATCCCGGACGGTTTTGCGGTGGTAATTGAATAGCAATGAGAAAAAAAGAGAAAAAACTGGTTGTAACATTTCACACAACTGCGGATGCAATGGCGATGGAAAAAGCCTGCCGGGAACACAATGCGCCCGGCAGATTGATCCCGGTGCCAAGGAGCATATCCGCCGGCTGCGGCATGGCCTGGTGCACGGCCCTGGAGGACAGGGACAGAATTCTGCAGGTTCTGAAAGAACGGAACATCGAGCAGGAGGATGTGCATGAGTGCATGCTCTGAGACGAAGGATAGATTCCCGGGACGATAAGGCCGGTTCTGCAGGGGAAATAAAGGAGAGCATGGAAGGAAGTTTTCTTCTATGCTCTCCTTTGTTAATGAGAAAGAATATCAGGGGAAGCTTATTGACATTTTTCTGAATGCATCATAAAATATAACAGTGATATATAACACTGTTATAAACGGAGGCGGACGGATGAGCGAGACAGAAAAGACAACACTGGAACGGATTCTTTCAGCAGCTATGCAGGAATTTCTTGAAAAGGGATTTCAGTCTGCTTCCCTGCGCAATATTGTAAAAAAAGCAGGCGTTACGACCGGCGCATTTTACGGATACTATAAGAGCAAAGAGGAATTGTTCGAGGCGCTGGCGGGGGAGCAGTATGATTATTTTATGGATTGTTTCCGTAAGGCCCAGTATGATTTTGCCGCTCTGCCGCCGGAGGAACAGCCGGATAATCTGAGTTCTGTTTCCGGCGGATGTATGCATGAAATGCTTCTGTACGCCTATGAACATCTGAATGAATTCAAGCTTATTCTCTGTCATTCAGAAGGAACCCGCTTTTCAGGAATGATTGATGAAATGGTGGAGATAGAGACTCAGGCAACCCATGATTACCTGGCGGTGCTCGAAAAAATTGGAAGACCGTCGCCTTATATTGACGAAAGGCTGGAACATATATTGATTACCGGCATGTTTAATACATTTTTTGAACTGATTATCCATGAGATGCCGCTTCCGGAGGCAGAGTATTATCTGCAGGAAATGAGGGCTTTTTACACGGCCGGATGGATGAAGATTATGGGACAGTAGGCTGGGGGAACTTTCAGCAGGCCGGTGCATATTCCGGCTCGGACAAATCAGACAGAGTTATTTTCAGATATATGGAAAGCATCGGCTTTCCATATATATTTGACTTAGAGGTAGTCAAAACTAATCGAAGGTCACGGAAACTAATCAAAAGGGATATGAGAGGGTGAATACAAGCCTCATATCATAAAAATTCAAGGAGGTTTTACTACATGAAGAAACAGTCTAATTTATCCCGTCTGCTGGGATACGCAGGAAAGCATAAAATTCTTACCTATCTTTCCTGGATTCTGTCTGTGGCGAGCGCCCTGCTTGCCCTGGTGCCGTTCTGGTATATATGGCGGATTATTCACGATGTGCTGGAGGCGGCTCCGGATTTCTCACAGGCGGAAAGCATCACAGGCTACGGCTGGATGGCGGTATTGTTTGCGGTACTCTCGGTTGTTGTTTATATTGCGGCTCTGATGTGTTCTCATTTAAGCGCATTCCGGATTGCGTCCAATATCCGCAAAGATCTGATGCGCCATATTACAAAGCTGCCCCTTGGAACGGCAGAAAAGTACGGAAGCGGCAGACTGCGCAGGATAGTAAATACGTCCGGCAGCGCGGCGGAAAATTATCTTGCCCACAGGCTGCCTGATAAGGCGGGAGCCATTGCCACGCCCATAGGACTGCTCGTGCTGCTGCTGGTTTTTGACTGGCGTCTGGGGATTCTGAGTCTGGTCCCTGTTGTACTGGGCTTTCTGATTATGATGAAAATGACCGGAAAGAGTATGGAACAGAAAATGGAAGAGTACCAGAATGCTCTTGCGGATATGTCAAACGAAGCGGTGGAATATGTAAGGGGCGTGCCGGTTGTAAAAACATTCGGCCAGACGATCTTTTCATTCAAACGTTTCAAAGCATCCATCGATAATTATGAAAAGTGGGTGATCGAATATACGAAAGCCCTGCGGCTGCCCATGATGTTCTACACAACGGCGGTTAACGGCGCGTTCGCGTTTCTCATTGCCGGAGGAATTATTTTTTCCAGAGGCGGCGTGACGGACGAACTGCTTTTAAACCTTATCTTCTATATCGTGATCACTCCGGTAATCGGCACCACACTTACAAAAATCATGTTTATGAGCGAGGACGCAATGATTGTAAATGACGCTCTGAGCAGGATTGATGAAGTGATGAATGAAACGCCTCTGCCACAGAGCACAGAGAAGTGTGTCCCGTCTGATAATTCCATTGTATTTGAACATGTCAGCTACAGTTATGAAGAGGACAGAAAGAGCGGCGCGGGAGGCGAAGGCAGGAAAAACGCCCTCAATGATGTGTCGCTGTCCATTGCGCCGGGACAGAAGGCCGCGCTGGTGGGGCCGTCCGGCGGAGGAAAAACCACCCTTGCGAAGATGATTACAAGATTTTTTGATCCTCAGAAAGGAAGAATATTAATCGGAAATACGGATATACGGAATATTCCGAAAGAAACACTGATGGATAAGGTGTCGTTTGTTTTCCAGGAAAGCCGTCTGATCAAAGCATCTGTGCTGGAAAATGTGCGCATGGCCAGGCCCGGAGCTACGCGCGGGGAGGTCGTCCGTGCGCTGAAGGCAGCCCAGTGCATGGATATCATTGAAAAACTGCCTGACGGAATCGATACGGTAATCGGCGCGAAAGGGGTATACCTGTCCGGCGGCGAGCAGCAGCGGATTACCATTGCCCGTGCAGTTCTGAAAAACGCGCCTATTCTGATTCTTGATGAGGCCACGGCATTTGCCGATCCGGACAATGAGGTGCGGGTAGGAAAGGCTCTGGCGGAGCTTTCCAGAGGCAAAACGGTTATTATGATTGCCCACCGGCTGTCATCGATTACGGATGCGGACTGTATCTATGTGCTCCAGGACGGAGAGATTGCAGAAAGGGGCGACTACGACGGACTGATCCGGAAAAACGGTATCTTTACGCGTATGTGGAAGAATTATTCCGAAGCTGCGGAATGGAAGATTGAAAAGGAGGTAAGAGCATGATCAGGATGCTGCAAAGACGGTTTGCATTATCAAGGCAGGGAGCCATCGATCTGATTAAGGGATGCCTTGCATGCGTTGCACAGGACATAGCCCTTATGATTCCCGTAGGGCTTCTGTATTTCTTTGTCATTGACATGATGAACGGGGCGGTGGACGGAAAACGGATCGGCCTGTACGGCGCAGGCGCGGCCGGCTGCCTTATCCTTATATTTATTGTAACCTGGTTTCAGTATAACGCGACATATCTGGCTACTTATGTGGAAAGCGGAGTCAGACGGATCTCTCTTGCCGAGCAGTTGCGGAAAATCCCCCTGTCCTTTTTCGGCAAAAAAGATCTGGCAGACCTGACCAGCTCGATTATGGGCGACTGCGCTACGCTTGAAACGGCATTTTCTCATTACGTGCCCGCGCTGGCAGGTTCCATTATTTCCACTACCCTGATCGCGGTGTGTCTGTTTGCCTATGACTGGCGCATGGCCCTGGCGGCAGTGTGGGTGCTGCCGGTGGCATTTATGATCACACTGTTTTCCGCACGGATCCAGGAGTATTTTAACCGCAAAGCTTCGGCGGCAAATATAGCGTTGGAGGACGGCGTACAGGAGTGCATTGAAAGTCTGCAGGATCTGAAGGCAAATAATGCGGAAGCCGGCTATCTGAAAGGCCTGGATAAAAAAATAGACAATGTGGAAAAAAGACATATTATAACAGAACTCGGGACAGCGCTGTTTGTTGTTTCATCTACATTGATTTTAAAATTCGGGATAGCAACAGTGGCGCTTACAGGTTCTGTGCTGCTGATCCGGGGAGAAATTGATGTTCCGCTGTTCTTCATGTTTCTGCTGGCAGCGTCAAGGCTGTACGCTCCTCTTGAGGGAGCCCTGCAGAATCTGGCGGCCGTGATTTCCACCCGGACAAATATAAACCGTATGAATGAAATTCTGGATCATCCGGTTCAGACCGGCAGCAGTACGCTGACTAATCAGGGGTATGACATTGTATTCGATCACGTGGGATTCGCTTACAATACCGGAGAAACCGTTCTGAAAGATGTGTCCTTTACAGCCCGGCAGGGAGAAGTTACCGCCCTGGTAGGACCGTCCGGCGGCGGAAAAACAACGGTATCACGGCTTGCCGCAAGATTCTGGGATATCAGCAAAGGGAAAATCACAGTAGGCGGCATGGATATATCAAAAATTGATCCCGAGACACTGCTGTCACTGTACTCCATTGTTTTTCAGGATGTAACATTGTTTAATAACACAATTATGGAAAATATCCGGATCGGAAGAAAGGACGCTACAGATGAGGAAGTGATCGCGGCCGCAAAACTGGCAAACTGCGAAGAGTTCGCCGCAAAGCTGCCGGAAGGGTATAACAGCATGATCGGAGAAAACGGATGCGAACTTTCAGGCGGGGAGAGACAGCGGATTTCCATTGCCCGCGCCTTCCTTAAAAACGCGCCGATTATCCTGCTGGATGAAGCAACTGCGAGTCTTGACGTGGAAAATGAAACACTGATACAGACTGCGCTGTCAAGGCTGATAAAGGATAAAACCGTGCTTGTTATCGCCCATCGCATGCGTACGGTAAGCGGAGCAGATAAGGTGGTGGTTCTCTCGGAAGGCACTGTCGCGGAACAGGGGGCGCCGGAGGAGCTGATGAGTACGGGAAAGATCTATCCCCATATGGTAAAACTGCAGATGAATCCCTCCGAATGACCGGCTGGCGGAGGAAAAAGCCGTAAGGGCGGAAACCGTTTTGTAAAAAATAAGTTAGATTGCAGAGAGCATGGAAGAAAATATACTTTTATGCTCTCTTTTATATTATAATGAACCCAGAGACGGAGATGGGAGGTACAGGGTATGAAGAAAATGCGGGCAGCGGCAGCAGGAGCAGCGGCCGTACTGATTTCAGGATGTGCACTGAATACAGGGGCGAGAGTATATGATAACGAAAGGGCGCTGGCCGGAAAATCCAACAGTTATAATCTGATTAATTACAGCAGTTCCATGTCAGATAATACGGTGAGCGGTTCGGCAGAAAAACTGGAGGGAATGGACACAATATGGAGATTCGATACAGATGAGCCGGCAGAAGTTAATATTTCCTGTAATCTGACAGTCACATCCGGAAAGGCAAAACTGGTCTATGTTGATCCGGACGGAACAGTAACCACTGTTGCGGAGTGTATTGCCGGAGAGGAAAATGAACAGTCCGTATCCGAATCAATTAAAGCAGAAGAGGGAGAAAACCGGATACGGCTTGTAGGAGCTGAGAACACGTCACTGGAGTATGAATTCACGGCGGACGCAGGAGAAGTGGAGCCGTTTGGAGATTAAAAATATGAGCAAAGGTATTATTCTTTATCAGTCAAAATACGGAAGTACAAAAAAATATGCGCAGTGGCTCAAAGAGGCGACTGGTTTTGAAGTAATGGAAGTAAAAAAGGCAAAAGCAGACACAATAAACGGTTATGATACAGTGGTGATGTGCGGCGCGGTCTATGCGTCGGGAATCGCCGGGGTATCTTATCTCAGGAAGAATAAAAACATGCTTGCCGGAAAACGGACGGCAGTGTTCTGCGTAGGCGCTTCTCCGTATGATGAAAAGGCGCTGGGAGAGATCAAAGAGCACAATCTGAAAGAGGACTTAAAAGAGATTCCCATGTTTTACGGGCGGGGAGCCTGGGATGAAGAGGGCATGACATTTACAGACCGTACTATGTGCCGGATGCTTCAGAAGGCAGTCGGGAAAAAGGATCCGTCCACATATGAGCCCTGGATGAAGGCACTCATGTGCGCGGTCGGACAGAAATGCGACTGGACAGACAGAAAGTATCTGGAGTCGCTGATTAATTATATAAAACAGGAATAGGAAAGATGAGAAAAAACAGAAAAATTGCGGCAGCTGTCGGTGCTGTGCTGCTGATTCTGATTATTATGATAGCGGCAGCCGCAATCCGGAACGGGTATCCTCTGAAAGCAGTCTATTTAGAAAAAGAAGACGGGGACGGCATTTTCGTCAATCTGACAGCTGAGTATCCGTTTACCGGAACGATACCAGAGGGAGAACTGTATGATGAAGCCGGTGGAGAGATCACAGAGCAGGATCTGAACAGCGGAGATGTAGTGAATATCTACGGAAACGGGATCATGGCGGAGTCGTATCCCGCCCAGTATCACGGCATCACAAAGATTGAAAGAACAGAACAGGCAAACCAGACGTATATACAGGAATACGGGCATTATCTTGATGAGCTCTTTATAGAAAAAGATCCCTCCCGGCTCCCTTATCTGAATGTATGCTATTCAGATGAACTGGTGTCTGCGGCGGTAATGATCCCGGAAGCTTTAAGCTGTACATGGACTTACGAGGAGAATGGAGAAAGCAGAACGATTACTACAGACGCACCCCATATTCTGCAGACTGAGCCGACAGAGGTCACGAAGCTGTCAGAACCGCTGAAAATGGAACTGCAGTTCGATGAAAAACCGGAGAGCGTCCAGCTGTTTTCATGGAACGATTCCCTTCTGGGGCAATATCGGGACAGCACGGAGCAGATCCCGGAGGGCACACCTGTGGAAGTGCAGGAAAATGAGAACGGAAATCCGGAATTCACGGCACAGCCGGGATGCGTATATCTGGTGCAGGGACAATGGGAAAACGGTACTGTGGATTATGGATTCCGGGTGCCGGCGGAATAAATATTCTGCCCCAGCAAAGAGAACAATTACAGACAATGAGCTGAGTATAAAATCCGGGGAGAAAAACATATGGAAACAATTATTATATACGGAAGCTGCTATGGAACGGCAAAAGTATATGCAGAGGCGCTGGCAGAGAGACTGAAATCTGAGGTATTGCCGTACGATAAGGTGAAAGAACCGGTCGGATATGAAAGGATTATCTATGTGGGAGGACTTTACGCAGGCGGTGTTATGGGCATGGCCAGAACAGCGAAGAAGATCCCGGCGGATCAGTGTAAAAAATTTGTTGTAATAACCGTAGGACTTGCCGATCCGGCTGATGAAAAGAATGTACAGAATATCAGGACGTCCGCGCTCAGACAGATTCCGAAGCCCCTTGCTGATAAAACGGAATTTTATCATTTGAGGGGCGGGATTGATTATGAAAAGCTGAGTTTCAGACACAGGATGATGATGAAACTGCTCTATGAACAGGTGAAAAAACAGCCGGTTGGTGAGCAGGATGCGGATACCCGGGCGATGATTGAGACGTACGGACAAAAAGTCAGTTTTGTAGATACGGAATGCCTGGAAGATATAGTGAAGAAACTGGAAGATTGAGAATTTGTGTTGTTGCTGTTGTGCGAGGAAAGTGATGGATAGAATCAAAAAAATTATAAATTATATTACATGGGCAATGATTGCAGTGACCGGCATTCTTTTTTTTGCAAACTGGAATAATATTCCGGAATCTGTTATTACGCATATTGGCCTGGGAGTCTCCTATGGGAGCAGAAATAATCTGATTCTGCTCTTTATTATTGAAATTATTATAAACACAGCATTTACACTGGGATATGATATCCCTTTTATCAGGGGAATGAAAAAAACCAGACAGTCCTCTTATCTGACCGAGATTATCAGTATGGCCGTTCGGGTGCTTGCGGTGCTGATAATATCCGCATTTATTCTGCAGGGAGTATGGCGGCAATGATTTTGAGATATATTTTGAAGAAGATGATTTTGACAAATTTGCAGACAGACTGAAAGAGTGTGACGTTGAATATGTGCATCCGGTGAAGGAACATTCCTGGGGCCAGAGAGTAGTGCGCTTTTATGATCCGGACAGGCATATTATCGAAGTCGGAGAAAATATGAAAGTTGTCTGCAGACGTTTCCTGGACAGTGGAATGACACCGGAGCAGGCCGCAGAACGGATGAATGTGCCCGTGAAATTTGTGAAAGCATGTATGCGGTGATATTTCTTGTGAAGAAAGAAAATGAAATGAAGGCAGTGGAACGGCTGAACAGAGACAGTTGTAAAGTTGAGGATGAGAAAACGAATGACGGAGAGTAATATGTTTACGATTCGAAAGTACGAGGCACAATATCAGAACAGACTGCTTCAGTTTCTGGAAATATGTCTGCCGCAGTCAGACAGAAAATTTGAGCCGGACGGCCGTCATAAAATGTATAGGAATGTTACGGGATATTTCGAGCATTTCTGGTGCCTTTTTGACGGAGAAGATATGATCGGGACAGCAGCACTGAAAAAGCTGGACAGCGGCCGGTGTGAACTGAAAGCTCTGTACCTTCTGGAAAAGTATCATAAAAAAGGACTGGGGCGGCGGCTCTTTAAGCTGAAAACACCGGGATGGAATAAAGCGGAGGAAAATCGGAGTACAGATATGGAGATCAGAGCATACAGAAGGGAAGACATAAAAGAGATAGCAGAACTTTTCTACAATACAGTACACACTGTCAATGCGGCGGATTATACGGAAGAACAGCTGGATGCGTGGGCTGACGGAAATATAGATACTGCGGCGTGGGACCGATCCTTCCGGGAGCACAGGACACTGGTTGCGGTGATGACGTCAGATCCGGGGAATGGAGCGGAACAGATTGTGGGCTTTGCGGACATGGACGGTACAGGGTACCTTGACCGGCTGTATGTGCACAAAGATTTTCAGCGGCGCAGAATTGCGTCAGCACTTTGTGACAGGCTGGAGCAGGCGGCGGATGTGGAGATGTTTACAACTCATGCGTCTGTTACGGCGAAGCCGTTTTTTGAAAAAAGAGGCTATCAGGTTGTGCAGGAGCAGCAGGTGGAGAAAAAAGGGATATTGCTGACAAACTATGTGATGAAAAAGGGTGTGGACTCTACCTGGAGAAAGGAGTAAGCAATGGCTGTGGAGACTATATTTCAAAGGGCAGATCTGTCTGCCCCGGCACTGATCAATCCGACGGATACGACAGAGAAGATAAAAGATTTTCCGAAGATCTGCGTATCCACATTTTCCGATAATATTATCCGGAAATTTGCTTCCATGGAACATGTAGAGCAGATCGCGGAACTATATACCGCAAATGGAGCAATGCCGGTCTATAAGATCCGCTATAAGAATACGGAGATCGCTTTTTTCCAGTCGAGAGTAGGCGCGCCTGCCTGTGTCGTCGGCTTTGAGGAAGTTGTGGCAATGGGAGCGGAGCAGTTTGTCCTGTTCGGGTCCTGCGGTGTGCTGGATGATGAAAAAGTGAAGGGAAAGATCATTATCCCTGTTTCGGCGGTACGTGATGAGGGAACAAGCTATCATTACGTTGCTCCGTCACCGGAGATAGAAGCAGACGAGCGCTGCGTGAATGTGCTGGAGCGTGTCCTGCAGGACTTAGAATACCCTTATGTAAAAGGAAAGACATGGACGTCGGACGGCATTTACAGAGAAACTCTGCCGATGATACGGGAGAGGAAAGAACAGGGATGCCTTGCAGTCGAGATGGAATGCGCATCTATGCTGGCAGTTTCGCAGTACAGGAAGGTTCCTTTTATTCAGTTTCTGTACGGCGCGGATAATCTTGGTGACAGCACATGGGAGATCAGAGATCTGATGCAGTATGGACTGGACGGGGCGGAAAAATATATGGCGCTGGCATTTGAGTGCGGAATAGCCATGAAAAAGAACTTGAATACGCAAAGCGTATTATGATAGAATGAATTACGGAGCAACCGTGTTGCAGGGTGGCTGACCTCTATTCTTACATAGAATGGGAGGTGATGCTGATGGACAAGAAACCATTTGATTTTAAAGACCTGATGGCCTTTGGTATGTTCATACTGGCATTGCTGACATTCGTATTTGCGAGTTTGAAGTAATCCATTAAGCATAAGAAAACCACCCTCAAAACTTTGACCAAGTAGCCGGGTGGTAATCTTATTATTCTGCTTAAGAGGTCAACCCCTTGTGGGCGGCTGCTCCTTTTCTATTAAGAATATAGCATATTCGGAGAAGAGATTCAAGATTATATATCTGCAGAGAAAAGGGATGTAACCAAAGAAAGGGTGTTCTGGAAAATAATGGAATTAATATATAAAAAGGCAGAGCTAAGAGATATAGATATACTGACGGAAACAAGAATAGACGTGTTAAGAGCTGCAAACCAGTTGACGGCTGACGAGGATATGAGCGAAGTAAGAGAAAAATCATATACATATTATGAAAGAGCTCTTAACAGTAATACTCATACTGCATATCTGGTGTATGACAGGAATACTGTCGTAGGTGCTGGAGGAGTGAGCTTTTTTCAGGTTATGCCTACGTGGCATAATCCAAGCGGAAATAAGGCATATATTATGAATATGTATACACATCCTGATTACAGAAGAAAAGGGATCGCTTTCAAAGTGCTTGATATGCTTGTAAAAGAATGCCGTGAGAGGAATATTACAGCCATTTCGCTTGAGGCAACAGCCATGGGGCGGCCGTTATATGAAAAATACGGTTTTGTAAAAATGGAGCATGAAATGGAACTGCCCGAAAATACAGGAGTGGAAAAGGAAATAGAAGATGGACAATAAAATTACGCCGGCTTATGATTTCAGGCAGGAAAACATTGAAATGGGAAATTATAAGATTATAAATATAAAGAATCGGCCAGAATTAATAGAAAATGCCGCGGTCTGGTTTCAGGATAAATGGCGGGTTCCGGCAGATGAATACAGGAAAAGTATGGAAGAGTCTTTGGAGAGTGCTGCATGCACATTCATAAAGGAAAAGAATAAAACATGAGAAAAACTATTTTATATATTGCCATGAGCCTTGACGGCTATATCGCTGACAAAAACGGAAGTGTGGACTGGCTGACAGGCCAGGGCACGGATGAAGAGAATGTAGATACCTATTCAGAATTCGTAAAAGACATCGACACTGTTGTAATGGGGTGGAATACCTATGCACAGGTCATAACGGAACTTTCGCCTGGGAAATGGCCTTATGAAAATCTGACAAGCTACATTATAACCCATAGAAACGAGAAGCCGGCAGAGAAGATCAGATTTGTCAGGGAAGATCCCTGTGAACTGATTATGAGGCTGAGAAAAATGCAGGGAAAGAATATCTGGATCTGTGGAGGAGCAGGCATCATTCAGCCGCTGATTAAGGGAAATCTGATTGACGAATATTATATTTCTGTCATACCGGCGATTCTGGGAGACGGTATCCCGCTGTTCGGGAAAAGAGAAACAGAAATACAGCTTCAGCTGAAATATACGAGGACATATAGCGGGATAACAGAACTGGTTTATATCAGGAGGGAATAGAACATTTATGATAAAAGCGATATTTTTTGATTTAGACGGCACGCTGCTCTCTCATACCACCAGGTGCATTCCTCAGGATACAGTGCAGGCGCTCAGAAAATTGCGGGACAAAGGAATCAGGATTTTTATGGCGACAGGAAGACATTCTACTGAACTGTCCAGGCTTCCCGTTCATGATATACGATTCGACGGGTACGTTACCTTAAATGGACAATTATGTCTGAACAATTCGGGAGATGTTATATTTGGAACGCCTTTTAATGAGAGTGTGGCACGTAATTTAACAGTTTTCTTTCGCGAGAAACGATATCCGCTGGCGCTGGTTGAGGCAGACAGGATTTATATTAATTATGTGGATGATACCGTGCGTAAGGCCCAGCGCAGTATATCTACCCCTGTGCCGGAAATCAGTACATATGAAAACGGTAAGATTTATCAGGCAACTGCTTTTCTGACACGTCAGGAAGAAACCGGATTTGAGAAGTATATTCCTGACGGATGCAGATTTGCCAGATGGTGTGATAATGGAGTAGATATCATCTCTGACCAGGGCGGAAAAGATTTTTGTTTCAAGACAGACAATTTCAAACTGGGAAAATGATAAAAGTTATCCGGACGTCAACAGTCTTGTTTTGCTCAGTCAGGTTTTTGAAGTCTCCTTGGATCAATTAATCAAAGGAGATGTGGAGAAGATGACAGAGCAGATCAACGGCAGTGACGGCAGGAAAGAGTTTGAACGTCTGAGTATCGTATTTACCGTGCTGTTTCTGGCGATCCTTATCACCCCTGTTCCGCTGGTGCATTTTTTATCCTATGTGGGAATGGTGATCTGGATCATAATCCTGGAGGCGGGGATTTTCGTGGCTTACCGGGTTGAAAAAGAAAAACGGAAGTTTGACACGCAGACATTCCGTGAAATTCAGGCCTTTCTGGAAGGGAAAAGCCTCAGTGAGATTGAAAAAGACAGAGAGAAAGGGAAAAGACTGCATCAGAAAGTATTTCTGGCAATCGGGGCAGGAGTGATTGCTCTGGCAGTATCTTTATTCTTTCTCTGGATTCTGGGTGTAAAGCCATCTTAGAGAATATATATCCGGACTTACAATATACGAGTGCAAAAGCGGAAAAATTTCGGAGGAATAGATTATGAACAGAAAATCAATCGCACAGGAATACTACATATTAGTGACGGATAAATACGGTATGCTGCCGGCGATGAACAGAGAGGAAGCCGGGGCAGGGCTTGCAGCGGCGGCATTTATGGAGCTTCTTGCAGCAGGAGTGATTGAGGAAGAAAAGAAGAAAACTGTGGTGGTGAAAGACCTTCCCGCTGAACTTGAGTATCTTCGCCCGCTGTACATATATCTGAGAGAAAAGCATCGCTACGCAAACAGAATAATGACAGACTGGCATTCGGGCAGCAGATGCAGACAGCTTATGGAACTGATAGGCAGATCCCTGCAGGAAGCCGGGCTTGCGAAAGCGGAAGAGGGAGGACTGTTCCGACCGAAGCAGGTATATATCCCGGAAAAGAAATATAAAGAGGAACTGATCGGGACTCTGAAAGCCGTAATTACAGAGGAAGAAGAGATGACTTCTCAGGATATGGCGCTCCTGTGTATTTTACAGGAGTCCAGGAATCTGAATCCGTTCTTTTCGAAAGACGAGAAACGCAAATTGAAAAAGCAGATGAAGGAGTTAAAGCAGAACCCTCGGAATGAGAAACTCGCGGAAATGATCGGTTATATTACTTATATGGAAGATATGGCAACATATGTTTTTCTTACAAGTATTACATCAAACTGACTGCACGGAGCGCAAAAACAGAATAAGCTGTTTATGAAAAGACGGGGACCGGAGACGGTTTCCGCTTTTTCATGTAAGATACGTATTGCCAGAGCAGGGGAAAGAATATAGCTTTTCAGATCTGTTTTTGGTACAATAAGGGCAGTTGAGGATTCAGAAAGAAAATACGCCAGGCTGATCTGTCAGGCATAAGAATAATACGGAAAGTGAACCGGGTGTATGGATAAAGGAGGAAGCATATGGACTTCAGTAAGTTCAGATGGACAAGAGAACCGGAGAGTTACACGGTAACAGACGATACAGTGGAGATAATCACAAAGCCGCATACAGATCTGTGGCAGCGAACTTATTATCATTTCAGGAACGACAACGCGCCTGCCTTTCAGATGGAGACAGCTGAAAAATATTTCAGCTTTATAGTAAAAACTGATTTCGCGGAGAGCCATCATCGGTTTGACCAGTGCGGTATCGTGATGTATCTGGACAGTGAGAACTGGCTGAAAGGTTCTATTGAGTATGAAAATGAAAAGTATCAGCATCTGGGAAGCGTGGTTACAAACGGAGGATATTCTGACTGGGCAACTACAGTCATAGGCGCTGATGTGAAGTCCATGTGGTATCGTTTCAGCCGCAGAGAAGATGATTACTGTATAGAGTGCTCTGAGGACGGGGTCCATTTTCAGCAGATGCGCATCTGCCATATGCACAAAGGCAAGGAAAAGATCCGGTTCGGCATCTATGCCTGTTCGCCGGAGGACTCCTCCTTCAGGGCAGTGTTTTCTCATATGCAGCTGACAGAGTGCCAGTGGAAGTCCCATGACGGACAGCAGCCGGATGAGTGAGTCCGAGAAAAATAGAGAAGAGTTATTTTGCAATATTTAAGGAGCGTAAAAATTGGATTAATTGGCAATGCTGATCGTTCAGCTGGCAGATGGAATTGTCGGCATATATATAAAAAAGCGAATGAGAACGGTGGGGCCGTTTATTATGGCGTTTATTCATGGAATTTATCTATGGAGCTGTTTATAAACGGGGGATAGATGAATATAGCTGACCGCAGAAAACTGAAATAGACACTATATATTAAGAAAAACTGGATTGCATCCTTATTGAAGGAAGAGATTTTATTGTGTCGGATATTAGTTAATTATACAGGAGAATGTATATGAATAAGAATGAAAAGTGGCTTGAATGGGCTGTGGAACTGCAGAGTATCGCACAGGCGGGACTCTACTACTGCAAAGATGAATTTGATAAGGAACGGTATGAAAGGATCCGGTCGATTGCGGCGGAAATGATCGCTTATAAATCAAAGATTCCGATTGAAAAAGTCAGAGATCTGTTCTGCAGTGAAATCGGATATCAGACCCCGAAGATTGATACCAGAGCCGCAGTTTTTAAGGATAAAAAAATACTTCTGGTTAAGGAAAAGGACGGCAGATGGTCGCTTCCCGGCGGCTGGGCGGATGTGGATATATCCGTTACGGAAAATGTAATAAAAGAAGTAAAAGAAGAAGCAGGACTGGACGTATCGCCTGAACTGATAATTGCCGTGCAGGACAGAGAAAAACACAACCGGCCGGTTTACGCCTATAAAGTGTGCAAGATATTTTTTCTGTGTTCCGTGAAAGGCGGCAGGTTTGCGGAGAATATAGAGACGACAGAAAGCCGCTATTTCAGCGTTGATGAACTTCCGGAACTGGCAGAGGAAAAGAATAATAAAGAACAGATTGAGATGTGTTTTGAAGCGTATGCCGCCGAAAACTGGAAAACATTATTTGACTGAAAAAATAAGGCGGATGTTTGCTGTCCGGTAAGTATCTGTTCACGAAAGGAAGAAAAAGAAATGATTATTGAGGGAAATCAGAAAGAACTTGATGCTATGAAAGAATTCCACAAGGGGAACCGCAAAGAGGGACTCAGGCTGCAGGAGGAGTTCGCAGCGGAATTTAGAGAGGAATATAAAGACAAGGATCACTGCCCCTGTAAAAAGGCCTGTCGCTATCACGGCAACTGCAAGGAGTGTGTGGCGATCCACAGAGCGCATCAGGAGCACGTGCCGAACTGTATGAGGCCGCTGCTTAATAAGAAGATAAAACTTCTGTCTGAACTTACGGAGCATTCGATTGCAGATGAGATCGAGCCTCCGAAAGAGGTTCTGAGAAAGGAGTTTCAGCAGGATTAAGAGTTATTTCCGGCAGTATGGAGAAATGTGAAAGGAAAAGGATGAATATGAAATTTAATTTTTATCCGTGGACGCTGGATGTTGATGTGGAAGCGACAAAGGAACTGTATGCACAGAATGATTTCGCAGAGGACCGGACAGTAAATGAGCGATTTGTGAATTCTTTTACAAAAGAGCAGAAAGCATTTTTTGATTCTGTGGGAGTTGACCCCATGCGTGTGCGCGCAGAAGAGAAAGTCCATGATATACCGGACGAGGGAGAAGTACAGGGAGGAAGAATTTATGTACAGACATTTGATTTCCTGATGTGCGGGGAAATTATTGCCCTGCCGGATTTTTACAGGGAACTGTACAGTGACGAAGAGGTGTTCGGAGATACCCTGCCGGAAGCTCTTGAGACAACGCAGACGGATGAAGATAAGATGCCGATTTATGAGCTGGGAGAATTCGGTGTTATATTTAAGCATCCGTATTTCAGAGATCCGCAGAAGTTTGCTGACTGGGACTGCGGATACATTATGGGGTCCATACTGACAATGAAAGATTTGCAGTAGATGCAGAAAATAAGACATTAATAAGGAGGACGCTGGATTTATGAAGAAACTGATACTGGTATCTATGCTTTATCAGGTTACAGATCTGGTAAAGACAATTGAACCGGAACTGGCGGGGAAAACAGTGACTTATATCCCCACGGCAGGCATTGTGGAAGAAACAGAGGGAATGGTCGAGGAGGAGACAACTATCCTGGAAAGTCTTGGGCTCGCAGTTGACGTGCTGGACGTTTCTGCTGCGTCTTATGAGTCGATTGTAAACAGCCTGACGAAGAATGACATTATATTTATCGGCGGCGGAAATACGTTTTTCCTGTTACAGGAACTGAGACGTTCCGGTGCGGATAAGATATTGGTTCAGGAAGTCAATAAAGGAAAATTGTATATAGGAGAATCTGCGGGAGCAGTCATAGCCTGCCCGGACATTGGTTACTGCTCTGGCATGGACAGTCCGGAAAAAGCACCGGAGCTGACAGATTACACCGGTCTGGGACTGGTGGATTTTTATATCGTGCCTCATATCGGAAATAAGGAAATGGGAGAGGCGGCGGAGAAAGCTGTTGAAGAATATAATTCCAGGCTGGATTTAAAGATAATCACGGACAGGCAGATTATACAGGTTGACGGTGAAAACCTTAAGATACTATAAGATCTATAGAAGCGCATCAGGTAGAGAGATAACATAAGTTATGGATGCGGGGAAACGGAGCAGAAAGAAGAAAACAATGAGTCAGTATTTTACGGATAATCAGCATGAGATCAGAGAGGTCCAGGAAAATAAAAAGCAGTATCTGGAGCTGCTTCTGCTTGCGGACGAGCAGGAGAATATGATCGACCGGTATCTTGAGAGGGGAATTATGTATGTCCTTGATGATAACGGTGTGAAGGCAGAATGTGTAGTAACAGACGAGGGTGACGGAATACTGGAGATCAAGAATCTTGCTGTATCGCCCGGGTGTCAGAGACAGGGATATGGGCGGGAAATGATCCGGTTTCTTGCAGATACTTACCGGGAACGTTATGATATTCTGCAGGTCGGCACGGGCGACAGCCCTGAGACGCTGCCTTTTTATGAAAGCTGTGGATTTCAAAGATCCCATGTAGTGAAAGGATTTTTCACGAAGTATTATGATCATCCGATCTATGAAGGTGGGCGTCAGCTTGTTGATATGGTGTATCTTAGGATGAGTCTGACCCCAGAAATTGATCTTGGGAAATAAGCAATAGCATTTGTACGGGATGAAAAGATATTGAACTGACATATCTGATATACATCTGGAAGTTTCTGCCCCATAATTCCTACAGAAAATTTACGCTGACCAAAGAAAAATTGTTGATTGATGAAAGAAATCGGATAACGTATAATAAAACAAGGAAGGTGCTTAAAAGTTCAGGCTGTACGGGAAAGAATAACGAATCGTTATCAAGGAGTGAGTGATAAAAATGAAAAATGCCCTGAATAATGAATATGACTTTTTTATTAGTTTTTCAAATAAAGATTTAGATGTGGTTTCAGAGATTGTGGATGTCATTGAAAATGTTTATAAGGCAAAGTGCTGGTTTCAGACTAAGGATTCAAAGGCAGAATTTGTTGACGCCATAATGGAAGGAATTGAAAATGCCAATGCTTTTCTTGTTTTTGTAAGTCCGGATTCAGCAAATTCATATTTTGTTCTTGATGAGGTGTATCACGCAATTGAATGGAAACAGGAGCACCCGGATTATAAAATACTACCCATTGTAATAAGTGCAAATATGGATCTCAGCAGTCCCGCATATAAAAAGATCAGGTTCTTTTTGGGAAGGCTGAATATGATTTTCCTTAATAAAATATCTTCCACAGATGCGCTCGTACTTAAAATATTTGAACAGACAGGCTTTAAAATAAATAATGATGAATTACGTGAAAGTCTTTATCACTCAAGCGAGTCAGAAGCAAAAAGACTTGAAGCACAGAACGAGATTATGAATGGCTTTTCGAAGGAATTTTTCGAAGATGTCGTAAAACCTGAATCGCGTGTATTAGATGTTGGATGTGCAGGCGGAGATTCTATAATATCACGCTTACAGGGACACCAATACTTAAGTCTTCTTGGTGTTGATCTTGATCAGGAGCAGATATATAAGGCAAATGAGCAATACGGTTCTGACAAAAACTCTTTTATGTGTAGCGATATACTTTCAGATAATTTTGATTCACTGTTATTTGATTATCTGGAGGAAAAGGAAGCTTTGGGGTTCGATCTGATTCATATATCTGCCGTATTGCTTCATCTTGTGGAACCAGTAAAACTTTTACATACATTGAGAAGGTATTTAAAGAAAAACGGTTATCTGTTTATTCAGGATGAAGATGATGGGGCAAATGTTGTTTATCCGGAATCCAGATTTTTTGTTCTGGCATTCAGTATCTGGGCAGATTCAAAGGAGAGCGGAGACAGACATTGCGCAAGAAAAATTCCATCATATCTTGCAGAAGCAGGATATTCAAAAGTCAGGCTGGCAAAATGCGGAGTTTCAAGTGCCGGGTTACCTGCTGAATATCAGTCAGCATTGTGGGACATTTATTTTAATCATCATCTTTGGCTTGCTGTGGATGAAGATATGTTTTATCATCTTTCTGCCACAAAAAAATTACTTAAAGAGTATCAGTCGATCTATGATGAATACAAGAAACAGTATGATGACGGTAAAATATTTATACAGCTTGGTTTTTTCTTTTATATTGCACAAAAGTAAAGAGTTATAGCAGATGACTCTGAGGAGCTGTAAATACTACAAAAAGGAATAAAGAAATGAAGATTGATTATGCCGATATTGTACTTCTGAATGCCGAATTAAAAAGAAGAGATACACGATACCGCGTATCTTATAAAGATGATAAAACGGTGTGTATTGAACCGCCGGGAGAATGCTGCCTGACAGATGACAGGAAAATAAACGCTGTGAAGTGTATTGAGGATTATTACAGGCAGAAAAATGTTGCAGTCCATTTTTCAGAAGACGGATTGTACTTTACTTGTGTGGAAAAGTGAAAACAGGATCAGATATAAGTGGCAGCGATACAGGCAATAATCGCTGTCACTTATGCTTTACGGATATATTTGCCCGTGTTAAGATAAGAAATGGAAACAAAGATAAAAACGCAACGCACGTCTGTTATGACGTGCCAGAGCCGGTAGGTAGCCCGGTGAGGTGGGGTTAAAAAGTAAAAGTACGAATCGCGAAAGGCTGAACAGGAGCGGAAACGCGAACTCAGACAACAGAAACGAAAACAGAAACACAGGGGCAGGTAATGCCTCTGTATTTCAGATAATCAGAAAATATAGAAGCATTCTGGAAAAAGAATGCCGGAATATGTATTATATTATGAGTCATTCATTTGTGGAGTATAGAATATGATAAGAAAATTACAAAAAACAGATATCGATACAGTTTCACAAATCTGGCTGGACGCAAACAGAGACGCCCATGACTTTATTCCGGCAGAATACTGGGAAAACAATTTCCTCCCTGTAAAGGAAATGCTCCTTCAGGCGGAAGTGTATGTCTATACAGACGAATGTATAAATGAGACAGAGGGATTTATCGGACTGGATCAGGAATATATTGCGGGTATCTTTGTACGAAAGGGAGCACGGTCTGAAGGAATCGGCAAAGCGCTTCTGGATTTTGTGAAAGAGAAGAAGCAGGAGCTGACACTGCATGTATATAAGAAGAATGAGCGTGCTGTCAGATTTTATCAGCGGGAGGAGTTTCATATTGTAGAAAGTACCGCGGATGAGAGTACAGGCGAGAAAGAATATCTGATGAAATGGTCTAGAAAGGTATGTGACGAATATGCTGATTAATTTTGATGAGATCAAAGAGGTAAAGGTACCGGGGATGAGAATCTGGTGATACGGACTGTTGTTGTAGAGAAATAACTTCTGGCCGGAATTTGTGAAAAAGGAGATGATATCCTGTGTCCAGGAAAAAAATTATTATTTTGGCAGTTATTCTGGTTCTGCTGGCTGCAGCAGGCTGCATTGCCTGGCGGTGCCGCTATTATTTTATCGGAACAAGCAGCGCGCCGGTGAATGCGAAAACAAATGCGGATTTCGGTATAGCTGATTTCCACAGCTCGGTGGATAAGGAAGGAGACGGGATTGACGACCAGACGGATATTCTTCAGGGGGCGAGAGAGTATATTGCCACAAAACCGGTCTATAAAAGTAAATATTATGCTACGGGATACCCTGACGATCAGTACGGCGTCTGTACGGATCTTGTGGCAAATGCATTGCGAAGCGCCGGCTATGATCTTATGGAACTGGTGGAAGAAGATATCAATGCGCATCCGCAGGATTACGACATAGAGGAGCCGGATATTAACATTGATTTCCGGAGAGTGAATAATCTGAAAGTGTATTTTGCCCATACGGCGATTCCGCTTACAACAGATGTTTATGATATCGATCAGTGGCAGGGCGGGGATATTGTGATTTTCGAGAATCATATCGGGATTGTTTCTGATAAGAGAAATGATGACGGTGTGTCCTATGTAATTCATCACAATGATCCGTTTCAGAAGTCTTATGAGGAGGATATTCTTGAGAAAAGAGATGATATTACCGGCCATTACCGCATCAGCGAATGAGAGCAGCAGGTAGAAGCCGAATAAGATTACAGACAAAAGATTGGACACCGGATAGAAAGGATTCATAGATGGGGGAGGAACCGTTTGATGTTTGCAGAGATTCTTATACTGACAATTATGGGCGGCGTTTTGCTGGCATGGGTTATTTTCTGCGGGATTCAGTTTATACGTCACACCAGAGATGTAGTGGCGGGAGCTGATTTTGTCGGCCATGTGAAATGTGAAAAATGCGGCACAGAGTATGAGGTGAGCTCGGAAGAATTTACAAAGAGCTATATGACCAAATACAAAAGTGTGACGAGAACTAAAATAAAGGGCGGTGCATTTGTAAACCGTCCGCAGTACAGTTATTATGCGAAAAAATTCCAATGTCCCTGCTGCGGAAAAAAGAGATACGCACGGGTGCTCAATATTAGTGAGATCAATCAGATGATGACCAGACCTGTGCTTCGTGTGGGAGTCCGCTGGCTGATCCTGATGGGGATCGGCGGCGTGCTCATTCTGGCTGTGGCATCCATACCGCTTCATTTTGCGGGTCAGGCGAGAGAACAGAGGATAGAAGAGCTGCGG
Organism: uncultured Ruminococcus sp.; assembly: GCA_900553885.1. Lineage (GTDB taxonomy): Bacteria > Bacillota > Clostridia > Lachnospirales > Lachnospiraceae > Mediterraneibacter. Next base: position 1,446 of record USFD01000023.1, on the reverse strand, counting down.
GAACAGCAGTATGAGGACTTCAAACAACGGTACGGATTGTAAGCAGCAGTCTCACCGGCAGAAATATGCTGTTACCGGAATGGAAACATACAGAATCATGCATGGAACTTTTCACTCAGAATGCAGTGTTATATAGTTGAAGTAAAGAAAAGGAGGCTGTGTAATATGGCATTAGGTGATAATATCAAAAGACTGAGAGAGGAGCATTCACTGACCCAGCAGCAGCTGGCGGATAAATTGTATGTATCAAGACAGACAGTATGCCGGTGGGAGAACGGCAGCAGATGTCCGGATCTTATCATGGCAAAAAAGCTGGCAGTGGAACTGGGTGTCAGTCTGGATGAGCTGATATCAGATGAGGATCTGAAAGAAGTTACAAAAAATGACTTTCCGTTTCATTCCGATATCGTAAAAAGCAGGAAAGAACTGGAGGAAAAACGGAAACGGATTATGGAGTTTATTCAGCTTGTGGCAGGAATATTTCTTGCTGTTACGATTCTGTGCCGGGTTCAGCTGGAAATCCCTGTCCCGGGATGGGTGATCCTGTTTGCCCTGTGCGCGGAGGCTGCCGCATTTGCGGTCAGATACCGCATATCCCGGCAGCTGGACCGGTTATATTGAGAGGAATGTTATGAAACAGTTAATTGAAAATAAAGTAGAAGAACTGCTTTCTGAGCAGTTCTGTTTAAGCAGAGCCTGCCTGAGGGGGAATCAGACCGTTTTCACTGTAAAGGCAGACATGAAGAAGCCATATCTCAAAATACTGGCTTATAAAAACTGCGTTGCTGTCTGCTCCTCAGAAGAATTATCTGACAGACTCAGACAGCTTCTACAGGGAAAGAGCAGGGACGAGATATTTGAACTGCCGTTTGTATACGGACAGACAATCCATTATGTGCCGGATTACGGACATTGCCAGTATACACCTGCATATTCCCGGTATAAATGTACGCTCCTTTTCGATAAGGATATCCAGAATCTGCGGGGAGTGACCGGCTTTGAGAACTCACTGGTTTTTGAAAAGGACGGCAGCACAGCGGCAAGAGCGGTCTGTTTTGCGGAAGATGGAAAAGAGATCATCGGTGTGGCCGGGGCGTCGGCAACTTCTGCAGACTCCCTTTGGGAGATCGGCGTTGACGTCAGAGAAAAGTACCGGGGTGAAGGACTGGGAACCTATCTTGTGAGCAGACTGACAGATGAACTTATGGAACGGGATATCGTACCATTCTACTCTGCATCTGTGACCAATGTGGGATCACAGAGGACTGCCCACAGGAGCGGATACATACCGGTGTGGATTGACACATTCGGGACCATACTGGACGGAAGTTCCGTTTATGATGATATAGTCGGCAGAATAAAATACTGAGAAGAGCTATTGCTCTTCCCAGTATTTTTGTATGACGGGCATGCCGTCAGTCTGTGGTGAAAGTCCACAGGGGGCGT